>CAZLJN010000024.1:0-14757 GCA_964559815.1 uncultured Propionibacteriaceae bacterium | reverse complement strand
GTTCACGGTCGCGCCGATCACCAGGTCACCGGGAGCGACGTCGACCGGCACGGACTCGCCGGTGACCAGGGCGTTGTCCACGGCGGACGCACCCTCGACCACTTCCCCGTCGGTGGCCACCTTCTCGCCCGGACGCACCACGAAGGTGTCGCCGACCTTGAGGAGGTCGATCGGGACGCGGCTCTCCCGGCCGTCCTTCAGCAGGGTGGCCTCGGTCGCGCCGAGGTGCAGCAGTGCCCGGACGGCCTCGCCGGCGGCCTGCTTGGATCGCGCCTCGATGAACCGGCCCAGGAGCAGGAACACGACGATGCCCGCGACGGCCTCGAAGTAGATGTTGGCCGCGCCCTCGCCGCGCATCAGCGAGAACTCGAACGGGTGGGTGTAGCCGATGTGGCCGGCGTCGCCGAACAGCAGCGCGTACAGCGACCAGAAGAACGCGGCCGTGGTGCCGAGGCTGATCAGGGTGTCCATGGTCGTCGCCGCGTGCCGGGCGTTCACCAGCGCGGAGTGGTGGAACGGCCAGGCCGCCCACGCGTACACCGGGACGGTGAGCGCCAGGCTCATCCACTGCCAGCCCGGGAACTGCAGCACCGGGACCATCGCCATCGCGATCACCGGCACGCCGAGCGCCGCCGCCCAGACCAGCCGGGTGCGCAGCGCGGACGCGTGGTCGACCGGCTCGGAGTCGGGGGTCGGCAGCGCCGCGCCGTAGCCGGTGTTCTCGACGACCTGGATCAGGTCCTCGATCCGCACCGGGGTCGGGTACAGCACGAGGGCCTTCTCGGTGGCGTAGTTGACCGACGCCTGCACGCCGTCCAGCTTGTTGAGCTTCTTCTCGATCCGGGCGGCGCAGGACGCGCAGGTCATGCCCGAGATGTCGAGTTCGACGGACTCACGCTGGGTTGTGGTCATGGCTGCGCGGACGATCAGGCGACGCTGTACTGCTCGCCGGCCTCGTAGACGGCCTCGACGATGCGGTCGAAGTCGACCGGGGCGTCGGAGGTGACGTCCAGCTTGCCGCCCTCGAGGGTGACCTCGACGCCGGTCACGCCGGGGATCGCGGACACCTCCTCGGTGACGGCCTTGACGCAGTGGTTGCAGGTCATTCCGGTGACGGTGTAGCTGGTGATCATGTTCTCTCCTTGGGTTTCGTTTGACGCCGGTTGGGCGGGGTTCACGAGCGGACGAGCCGGGCGATGGCATCGGACGCCTCGCGCAGTTTGACGTCCGCCTCCTCACCTCCCGCGCGCGCGGCACGGACCACGCAGTGGCTGAGGTGTTCGTCGAGCATGGCGAGGGCGAGGGCCTCCAGCGCCTTCGTCATGGCCGAGACCTGGGTGAGGATGTCGATGCAGTACTGCTCCTCGTCGACCATCCGTTGCAGCCCCCGGGCCTGCCCCTCGATCCGCTTCAGCCGGCGCAGGTACTCGGCCTTGTGGTCGAGGTAGCCGTGGCCGGAGTCGTGGTGACAGTCGGACGCATGTGACAGTTGCTCTTCGTGTGTCATGCCCACCTCCATCGCCCCTTGTCAGGATACCCCCTATGGGTATCCCTGCCAAACCCGCGCACTGTGGACAGAGTGTGCATAACCGCTCGGCCCGCCGCGCCATACACCCCCCCAAGCGTTGGCTGTCAAGTGGACCAACCACGCACCGCAGAAGGCTGGAAGTTCTTTGTTTCCACACCCGTACGAGAATGTATGGGCTAGTCAGAAGCTGAATGAACGCTGTTCTCGGTTTGCGTCCACAGCTCTGACACCGCGTCGTACACAGGCCCCCCGCCGGGCCGACGAACTTGTCCCCATTTCATCCACAGGCCCTGTGGATTACGTCGTTGAGAGTGGCGCGCGAATGGGTCTAGGTTGGCTCCGGTCGGGACACAGAAATGGGGGCGGCGGAGCCTCCGTCCCGACTGTCAGAGGGCCGTCCTAGGCTGCATGGCAGAGCTGATGGGGACGAGCCTTGGAGGGAGAGACAGAAGACGATGTCACTCGCTGAGGTCATGCCGTACGACAGCGAGGCCGAGTACGCCGGGCCTGATCGCACTCCCCCGCAGGACGTCGCTGCGGAGCAGAGCGTGCTGGGCGCGATGCTGCTCAGCAAGGATGCGATCGGCGACGTGGCCGAGATCGTCAAGGGCCGCGACTTCTACCGTCCCGCGCACGAGACGATCTACGAGGCGATCCTCAACCTGTACGGGCGCGGCGAGCCGGCGGACGCGATCACGGTCGCGGACGAGCTGGCGAAGCGCGGCGAGCTGGGCCGCATCGGCGGGCACATCTACATCCACGACCTGCTCTCGACGGTGTCGATCGCGTCGAACGCCGGCTACTACGCCGAGATCGTGCGGGAGAAGGCGATCCTGCGCCGGCTGGTGGAGGCGTCGATCAAGATCAGCCAGCTGGGCTACGCGGGGCAGGGCGACGTGGCCGGCATCGTGGACGCGGCGCAGCAGGCGATCTACGAGGTGGCCGAGGGCAAGGCCAGCGAGGACTACGAGCCGCTGAGCGCGCTGATGGAGTCCACGCTCGACGAGATCGAGGCACTGAGCGCGCACGGGGTGATGGCCGGCGTGCCGACGGGCTTCGCCGACCTGGACGAGCTGACGAACGGGCTGCACCCGGGCCAGATGGTGATCGTCGCGGCGCGTCCGGGTGTCGGCAAGTCGACGCTGGGGCTCGACCTGGCGCGGGCCGCGTCCATCCAGCACGGGCTGTGCGCGGCGTTCTTCAGCCTGGAAATGACGAAGACCGAGATCGTGATGCGCCTGATCTCCGCGGAAGCGCAGGTACCGCTGCACGACATCCGCAAGGGGCACATGAGCGACGAGAACTGGGCGCGGATCGCGCGCAAGACCGCGGACGTGTCCAGCGCGCCGCTGTTCATCGACGACTCGCCGAACCTGACGATGATGGAGATCCGGGCGAAGGCACGGCGGCTGAAGCAGCGCAACGACCTGAAGCTGGTGATCGTCGACTACATGCAGCTGATGAGCTCCGGCAAGCGGGTGGAGAGCCGCCAGCTGGAGGTCTCGGAGTTCTCCCGGCAGATGAAGCTGCTGGCCAAGGAGCTGGAGGTGCCGGTGGTGGCGCTGTCGCAGCTGAACCGTGGTCCCGAGCAGCGCACGGACAAGAAGCCGATGCTGTCCGACCTGCGTGAGTCCGGCTCGCTGGAGCAGGACGCCGACATGGTGATCCTGCTGCACCGCGAGGACATGTACAACAACGCCTCGGAGCGCTCCGGTGAGGCCGACTTCATCGTCGCCAAGCACCGCAACGGCCAGACCCGGACGGTCACCGTCGCCTTCCAGGGCCACTACAGCCGCTTCGTGGACATGCAGCACTGAACCGGCCGGCTGCGATTGGGCCTCAGTCCTGCCGCGGCTGCTGGAGTCTCCAGATCCTGACGCCCCTCGCAATCGGCAGCGCTGCCCTCGGCTTCATGGTCGCGCTCACCGTGACCCACGGTGCGCATTCCCGCAAGCCGCGGCTTGAGTGCGGTGAGTCAGCTCCCGTTCTATGTCGGTCGAAGCCCACTCTTCAGCGATTGGGTGACCCGCTCGCTGAGGTCCCGCAGTTGCTGGCGTAGGGCTTGGGGCACCTTGTCGCCGAACTCGGCGAAGTAGTCCTCGGCGGCTCGGGTTTCGAGCGTCCAGGCGTCGGGGTCGAGTTCGAAGAGTGCTTCGAGTTGGGCGTCGGTGATGTCGAGGCCGTCGAGGTTGATCTGGCCGGGGACCGGGATGCGTCCGGAGATGGCGTCGATGGCTTCGGCTTCGCCGGCAACCCGGCGCAGGGCCCACTCGATGGCGCGAGCGTTGTCGCCGAAGCCCGGCCACAGCCAGCGGCCCTCGGCATCCTTGCGGAACCAGTTGACCTGGAAGATCCGGGGAGCCTTGTCGCCGAGTACCTGACCCATGTGGAGCCAGTGGTTCCAGTAGTCGGCCATGTGGTATCCGCAGAAGGGCAGCATGGCGAAGGGGTCGCGGCGCAGGTCACCGACCACGCCTTCAGCGGCGGCGGTCTGTTCGCTGGAAACGGTGGCGCCGATGAACACCCCGTGCTCCCAGCTATAGGACTCGGAGATCAACGGCACGTTGGTGGCGCGACGGCCGCCGAACAGGATCACGTCGATCGGCACACCGGCCGGGTCCTCCCAGTCGGGGCAGATCGATTCGGCCTGGGAGGCGTGGACGGTGAACCGGCTGTTGGGGTGGGCGGCGGGACGGCCGCAGCCCGGCGTCCAGTCGTTGCCCTGCCAGTCGATCAGGTGGGCGGGGGGTTCGGCGGTGAGTCCCTCCCACCAGATGTCGCCGTCGTCGGTCAGGGCGACGTTGGTGAAGATGGTGTCGTGGGACAGCGCGGCCAGGGCGGTGGGGTTGGTCTCCTCGCTGGTGCCGGGCGCGACGCCGAAGAAACCGGCTTCGGGGTTGATAGCGTAGAGCCGTCCGTCCCGTCCGGGACGCATCCAGGCGATGTCGTCGCCAACAGTTTCGACCTTCCAGCCCGGGATCGTGGGCCGCAGCATGGCCAGGTTCGTCTTGCCGCAGGCCGAAGGGAAGGCTGCGGTCAGGTGGAATTCGCGTCCCTGCGGTGAGGTGATCTTGAGGATCAGCATGTGCTCGGCGAGCCAGCCCTCGTCGCGCGCGAGAACCGATGCGATGCGCAGGGCGTAGCACTTCTTGCCCAGCAGCGCGTTCCCGCCGTAACCCGACCCGTAGGACCAGATCTCGCGGGTCTCGGGGAAATGGCAGATGTACTTGTCGTCGCTGCACGGCCAGGCCACATCCGCGCGGTGGTTGCCGTCGGCGTCGACGAGCGGGTACCCGACGGAGTGGATGGCGGGCACCCAGTCGGCACCCGCCCCGATGGCCTCCAGCGCCGGCGCGCCCATCCTGGTCATGATTCGCATGTTGACGACGACGTAGGGGCTGTCGGTGATCTCGATGCCGTACTTGGTGAGTGCCCCGCCGATGGGGCCCATGGAGAAGGGGATGACGTACATGGTGCGTCCACGCATGGAGCCGTCGAGGAGCCGGGCGAGCGTGCGCTTAATCTGCGTCGGCGGAGCCCAGTTGTTGGTCGGTCCGGCGTCGGACTCGTTCTCCGAGCAGATGAAGGTGCGCGCCTCCACGCGGGCGACGTCAGACGCCTCCGAGCGGGCGAGGTAACAGCCGGGACGCAGGTCCTGGTTGAGCTTGACGAAGGTGCCGGCTGCCACCATCTCCTCGTAGAGGCGGTCACGCTCGACCTCGGAGCCATCGCACCAGTGGATGGCACCCGGTTGGGTCAGGTCGGCAACCCCTGCCACCCAGGCGGCAACATCGTCAGGGACCTTCGCGGGCGCGCTGCCGGCGATGGCGACAGTTTCCAGGGTCATCGTGTGCCTCCTACTACGCGAATCGGTCTGCATCCAGGCCGCGCTCCCCATTGGCATGTCCTCAGGTCACCAGTCCCATCACGATCACCAGCGGCAAGGAGAACAGCGAAGCCAACATTGTCGTGATGGTCAGGGTCTTCAGCGCCCCCTGTGTGCTGAGGCCCAGCATCGACTGGAACATCCAGAAGAAGTTGCTGTTGACCTGCACCGCGAAAAGGGCGCCCGAGCCAATCGCCAGGCCGAGCACAACGGGGTCAACACCGAGGGACCCGGCGATCGGTGCAAGGATGCCTGCGGCGGCGATGCCCGCCACGGACACAGAGCCGATCGCAAAGTGCAGCAGGGCCGCGATGAACCAGGCGAACAGCAAGCTGAGGACGATCGAGGTGCCGGCCCCGCCATTGGAGAACATCCCGCCGAGGGTCTCATCCAGCGTCGTGGCCTCGATCACTGCGCCCAACGAGCCGCCGATACCGGTGATCAGCAGGATCTGCCCGGTGGTGTTCAGGCCGCGCTCCACGGCCTTGTCCGTGTGCTTCTTGCCCACCGTGAGACGAGCCAGCAGGTAGGCGCCGACCAGACCAATGAACAGAGCGAGGTTGGCGAAGGACTTGTCTGCCATGGTCGCAATCAGGACGTTACGATCGTCGGCAGGCACGACTGCACCCGCAATCGCCCCGACAGCGATCAGCAGCAGCGGCACGATGATCGGCATAAGGGACAACCACAGCGGTGGCACCTTGGGAGCATCTGCGCCTGCCAGCTCATCGTCCAACTCTTCCTGAGCGCGTAGGGCCTCGTTGACGTGTTCGTCCTTGTCCGGCTTCCACCAGTTGCCACGAAGGAAGATCAGCTTGTACAGCAACGGCACGACGATGGCAGTGAGAGGACCGATCAGCAGACCGAGCAGAAGCATGCGACCCAAGGACAAGTCCAGCTGCCCGGCGATGGTCAGCGCGCCCAGTCCTGGAACCACGAACACGTAGCCGGCGAAGATGCCGGCGCCCAGAGAGGAGGCCATCAGCGGCAGACCCCGGCCGTTGATCCTCGGGGCCGCACCGCGCGCCAGTGGAGCCGCGAGCACCAGTTGAACGTCTACGTAAATGGAGGAGAACAGTGTGGTCAGTGCGCCGCTCAGGGCATACGGCAGGCGCTTGGGACCCAGTACGCGCAGCAATACTCCGACCAGGCGTTGAAGGGCTCCCAAGGAGTGCATTAGGGCGCCGAGGAGGACACCGAAGCCGATCAGCAGGCCGACCTTGGTCATGATCTCGCCGAACCCGGACGCGATGGCAACGACGGTGTCCAGCACTCCAATGCCGCCGGCTAGGCCGAGGTAGAGCGACCCGATCACCAGGGCGATCACCGGGTCCCACTTCCGCCAGATGATGAGGACCAGGACGAGCGCGATGGCGATCGTCGCGTGAAGAATGATCATGACTGCTCCCTTGCATGGATGATCTGCTGCGCGCCGACTATTCCACCTCGCCCATCGCGCTGAAAGGTGTTGGCGAGTTATGTAAATAACGTTCACGGTGCTACGCCACAAGCGATTTGCGTAAATAGAGTTACCCGCAGCGGGGGTGCGTTCTTTCCGAAATATGTCGTAGCGTCCGTCCCAGATCCACGCAGCTGTGAAGGGAGACGGTCATGGACGACTGGCGATGCGAGGGACTGGTGTCAGCCGGATGACGGATCGACTCGAGCAACTGCGCGCCAAGCGGCAGGCGGCGCTTCACGGCGGCGGGAAGGAGCGCATCGAGGCGCAGCATTCCCGGGGCAAGCTGACGGCCCGGGAGCGTCTGGCAATCCTGCTGGACGAGGGGTCGTTCCAGGAGTTGGGAGCCTTGGCCTCGCATCAGATCTCCGAGTTCGGGATGGACCGGATGCGATTTCCGGGCGACGGCGTGGTCAGCGGCTTCGGCACTGTGAGCGGACGGCGCGTCGCGGTCTACGCCCAGGACTTCACGGTGCTCGGTGGCTCTTTCTCCGAGGTCCAGTCGCAGAAGATCTGCCGCATCATGGACCTCGCCATGGAGGCCGGCATTCCACTGATCGGCCTGAACGACTCCGGGGGTGCCCGCGTCCAGGAGGGCGTGAAGAGCCTTGCCGCCTACGGTGAGGTGTTCTACCGCAACGTCGCCGCTTCCGGCGTCGTCCCCCAACTCTCACTGATCATGGGCCCCTGCGCGGGTGGGGCGGTCTACTCGCCGGCGTTGACCGACTTCACCATCATGGTGGAGCACACCTCGAACATGTTCCTCACCGGACCAGGCATCATCAAAGCGGTCACCGGCGAGGAGGTGACCGCCGAGGATCTCGGTGGGTCCTGGGTGCACAACGCCCGCAGCGGGGTCTCCCAGTTCTCCGCCGAGAACGACCAGGCCGCGATCGGCCTGGCCAAGCTGCTGCTCGGCTACCTGCCGCAGAACAACACCGAAGATCCGCCGGCCCTGACTCCTTACGACGATCAGGCCCGCCTGGAGGAGACCCTGAACCGGATCGTCCCCGAGCAGGACAACGTGCCTTACGACATGCGCGAGGTGCTCGAGCTCGTCTTCGACACCGGATCTCTGCTGGAGAACCACGAGGCCTACGCCCCGAACGCGATCACAGCCTTCGCTCGTCTGGACGGCCGGTCGGTAGGAGTCGTGGCCAACCAGCCCGCCGTGATGTCCGGGTCCCTCGATCTTGACTCCAGCGACAAGATCGCCCGATTCGTCCGGATCTGCGACATGTTCAACATCCCACTGGTGACCTTCGTCGACTGCCCTGGCTATCTGCCCGGTGTCGATCAGGAGTACAACGGCGTGATCCGACACGGGGCCAAGATCATCTACGCCTATGCCCAGGCCACCGTCCCCAAGCTCTCGGTGATCACCCGTAAGGCGATCGGTGGGTCGTACGTGGCGATGAGCTCCAAGCAGATGGGCAACGACATCGCATTCGCCTGGCCGACCGCACAGATCGCCGTGATGGGCGCCGAGGGCGCGGCGAGACTGCTGCACGGCAAGGCGATCGCTGCAGCCGAGGACCCGGCGGCCGCGGAGCAGGAGTTCATCGCCGACTACAAGGAACGGCTGTTCAACCCCTATCACGCCGCCGATGTCGGACAGGTCGACGAGGTGATCGAGCCGCGCGAGACACGGCTGCGGCTGATCCGGGCATTGGAGGTGCTGCGCACCAAGGTGCACACCAACATCCCGAAGAAGCACGGCCTCTTCCCGGTTTAGGAAATCAACTGATGGAAAACATCCCGTGGGGCCTCTACATGACCGCCGCCGGCATGGGGACGGTGTTCCTGCTGCTGCTCATGCTGATGCTCGTGCTCTCGCTCATCGGAAAGCTGGACGCGGCCGGCAAACGTCCCCCAGTCCCACCGGTGACCGACGAACCGGACGAGACCGACGCCGACGCCGACGTGCCGGCTGAACTCCAACACCCCGGTGCTCTGTCCCCGGAACTGATCGCCGCGATCACCATCGCGGTCATCACCCACGCGAAGGTGCGTCGGGGGCAGGCCGCCCCGGCTATGCGTCGGGTCGCGCCGGGCAGCCAATTGTTCGCGAGCCGGTGGGTCTCCGTCGGCCGCGCCTACCAGAACCAACCTTGGAAGTGACAGGCAACCAGTAATGCGACGCTACACCGTACGGATCAACGAGACAGAACACGCCATCGATGTCGAGGAACTGGCTGCTGACACCTTCACAGTGCACCTTGACGATGGCCGCCTCATAGACGTCGTCCTGACCGATCACCAGGACCTCGCGCAGGCGACGATCGCACCCGAGATCGAGGCTGGTCAGGGCCGGGCCGCGCCCACACCGGGCTCAATGACGCCGGTCACCAAGGCTGGGCGAGTCGTGCCCACCCACGCCACCGTGGACGCGCCTCCACGGCGCTCGAGTCCCCCGCGCGGTGCCGGCGGCGGTAGCAGCGTGACGGCCCCGATGCCGGGGGTCATCGTCGGTATCGAGGTCGCCGCTGCGGCCACCGTCGTGCGTGGTCAGACGCTGATGGTGCTCGAGGCCATGAAGATGAAGAACGAGCTGAAGGCCCAGCGCGATGGCCGGATAGCCGCGATCCTCGTCAACACCGGCGACCAGGTCAAGCACGGCGACGTCCTGCTCGAGTTCGAAGGCTGACCGGGCGATGAACTCCGAAACCATCGCCCAGCTCCTGGAAGGGCTCTCCCACGTCAGTTGGCAGTCGGTGGTGATGATGCTCGTCGGCGGACTACTGATCGCGCTCGCGATCGTGAAGGAGTACGAGCCGCTGCTGCTACTGCCGATCGGCGCCGGTGCCATCCTGGCCAACCTCCCGCTGTCGCCGCTGGTCGGTCCCGACGGCATGCTGACCATCCTGTACGAGACGGGGGTCGGCAACGAGCTCTTCCCGCTGTTCATCTTCATCGGGATCGGGGCCCTGACCGACTTCGGCCCGCTGCTGGAGAACCCGAAAATGGTTCTGCTGGGCGCGGCCGGCCAGTTCGGCATCTTCCTCACCCTGCTGCTGGCCCTGCTGCTCGGCTTCAACCCTGAGCAGGCCGCCTCCATCGGCATCATCGGTGCGATCGACGGCCCGACCTCGATCTACGTCAGCGGCATTCTCGCCCCCGATCTGGTCGGCCCGATCACGGTGGCGGCGTACAGCTACATGTCTCTGGTGCCGCTGATCATGCCCCCCGTCATGCGTCTGCTGACCACCAAGAAGGAACGCGCGATCAGGATGCCGTACACCCAGCGCGAGATCAGCCAGCGCACGCGTGTCCTGTTCCCGATCATCGTCACCGTGGTGGTCGGCGTGGTGATTCCGTTCGCCACTCCGCTGATCGGTTGCCTGATGCTGGGCAACCTCATGCGGGAATCCAAGGTCGTCGAACGCCTCACGCAAGCCTCTGCCAACGAGCTGGCCAACGTGGTGACCCTGTTCCTGGGGCTCGCCATCGGCTCGACCATGGTGGGCGAGCGGTTTCTTCAGCCCGCGACTCTGTTCATCCTCGGCCTGGGGCTCATGGCCTTCTTCCTCGACACCGCCACCGGCGTGCTGTTCGGCAAGCTGATGAACGTATTCAGTGGGGGCAAATTCAACCCTTTGATCGGCGCCGCCGGCATCAGCGCCTTTCCCATGGCCGCACGCGTGGTACAGAAGGAAGCCAGCCGCGAGGACTTCTCCAACTTCATCCTCATGCACGCCATGGGGGCCAACGCGGCCGGGCAGGTCGCCAGCGTGATCGCCGGGGGCGTCCTGCTGGCCCTGATGGGAGCCGGCTGATCGGCTGGCTGGGACTGCTCACTCGATCCAGCCAGCACCAGGCGCAGCAACCTCCGCCCGGTGACCGGGCGCAGTCAGCCGGACGCCTTCGGTCTGTACAACAGTTCCGGGCGGCCTGCCCGGCCGTATACCGGCTCCCGCTCGCAACCTCCGGTTTCCGCCAAGTACTCAAGATAGCGTCGCGCGGTGACCCGCGAAGCTCCGATGACCTCCGCCAACCGGCTTGCTGAGAGCCCGTTCGGCTCGGCCAGTAGAGCGGCCCGCACGGCCACCAGCGTCTCCCTGGACATTCCCTTGGCCAGGTCCGTCCCGCCGGGATCACGCAGGGCCGCCAGGGCGGCATCTATCTCCCCCTGGTCAATCACCTCTCTCGCGCCGGTCGCCGCCGCAGCGAAGCTGGCGTAGTGGAGGAGCTTGGCCCGCAGAGTCGCGAAAGAGAACGGCTTCACCACGTAGTGCAGGGCCCCGCCACGCATCGCCGCGCGCACCGTCTGCAGATCCCGCGAAGCCGTCAGGACCATCACGTCCGGACCTTCGGGCAGTGCCTGCAGTGCCCGTGCGACCTCCAGCCCGTGCATCCCCGGCATGGCCAGGTCGAGCAGCACCAGATCGACGTCCCCACTCTGGCAGCGCTCGACTGCCTGCTCACCGCCATGGACCACGCCGATCACCTCGAAGCCCGACACCCGCTCCACATAGCGGCGATGACCCTCCGCGACGGCGGGCTGGTCGTCCACAACCAACACCCGGATCATGGCTCCCCCTCCTCATCGCCGGCTCTCGGCAGTGGCAGCCGCACCACGAACCGGGAGGGCACACGAGTCACCTCGATGGTGCCGCCGAGACGTCGGACGGTACCCGCCACCAGGGACAGTCCCAGGCCCCGTCCCTGAGGTCGGAGTCCGGGCTCACCGACCGGCTTCGTGCTCCATCCCCGCTGGAAAGCTCTGTCCACCAACCCAGGAGGTATGCCCGAACCGGAGTCGGCCACATCGAACCGCACTGTCACAGACCCATTCATGCGTTCCACGCTCCCCCCGACCTCGACCCAGCGCGGCTCATCACCGGTGGCAGCGGCATCAATGGCGTTGTCGATGAGGTTGCCGAGCACGACCAGGATGTCCGCCTGAGCCCCCCCGGTGTCGGGTATGTCGACGTCGGAGGCCAGACGAAGGTTCACCCCCCGCTCCTCCGCCTGGGCGGACTTGCCCAGCAGCAACGCAGCCAGTGGTGTGTCCCTGACGGCACCGGTGACCGCGTCAACCAGTGCCTGGCTCTGCTCGATCGCTGCTGTGGCGAGCGTCACCGCCTCCGCGGTGCGCCCCATCTCCACCAGCATGATGACCGTGTGCAGCCGGTTGTCGGCCTCATGGGCTCGGCTGCGCAGCATCTCACCGAAGGACCGGGCGGAGTCCAGTTCACCGGTCAGCCGCACCAGGTCGGTGCGGTCGCGCAGCGTCGTCACCCAGCCCAGATCCTCGCCATCGAGAATCGCACGAACTTGGGTTACCACCAGTGCCCGACCATCCTCGACGATGGTCTCCCCGTCGCATTCGCGCCCCGAACTCATCAGTTCGCTCAGTTCGGGATCGAGCCAGAGGTCCGCCACGGGCTGGCCCGGTCTCACTTGAGGCGTGCCGATCAGGTCGCGGGCATCGTCGTTGCACAGAACTACCGCGCCGTCGCGGCCCACCAGCACGAGACCGGCCCGCACCGAGTGCAGCAGCGCCTCGTGATAGGAGTACAGCCGGCCCAGTCCGAGAGGGCCGAGACCGCGGGTTTGCCGATGGATCCGCCGCGTGATCGCCCAGGTTCCGAGAGTGCCCAGAGCGAGTGAGGCGACAATGATCGCTACCAACTGCAGTGACCGTTCCTGGCCGATCTGCTGCACAGAGTCCATCAGCACCCCGGCAGCGACCAGGCCGATCACGCGTCCATCGCTGACTACCGGGGTGACCACTCGTACGGATCGTCCAAGGGTGCCGGGATACTCCTCAACGACGACACCGCCCCGAACGGCCTCTGCGATGGAACCCAAGTATGTGCCCCCGATCTGCGTCGGGTCCGGGTGAGTCCAGCGGGTGCCGTCGGTGTCCATGACCACGATGAAGCTGAGACTGTTGTCAGCCTGTATCCGCGCCACGGAGTCACTCAGCTCAGCTGCTGGATCTGGGCCGGCCACAGCGTCGATCACCCACGGCGAATCGGCCAGCGTCTCCGCCGTTGACCGTGCCCGAGCGATCGCCTCGTTACGCGCGCTCTCCTCCGCCGCGCGCAACGACATGCCCCACACGGGCACCACCACAATCAGCAGCATCAACGCCACCAAAGCGAAGACCTGGCTCGACAGACTCCACCGATCGGTGGAGTCGGACCACAACGAAGTGGGCCGGCGGTACCGGCGCGGTATGCCGAGGACCGCCGGGTCAACGGCTTGTAGGGCGGGCTTCGATGCCACGACGTGCAGTATGCCAACTTCCGGACCGGCACGGTGACCTCGGCAAGCCGAGGCCAGACGGTTGTGGGCAAGGGGATGGCGGCTGCTGGCCAAGGAGTTGGTGGTGGCGCTGTCGCAGCTGAACCGTGGTCCCGAGCAGCGCACGGACAAGAAGCCGATGCTGTCCGACCTGCGTGAGTCCGGCTCGCTGGAGCAGGACGCCGACATGGTGATCCTGCTGCACCGCGAGGACATGTACAACAACGCCTCGGAGCGCTCCGGTGAGGCCGACTTCATCGTCGCCAAGCACCGCAACGGCCAGACCCGGACGGTCACCGTCGCCTTCCAGGGCCACTACAGCCGCTTCGTGGACATGCAGCACTGAGGCGGCGCTACCGATCTGCTGGAGATTGACCGACCCCACCTCGATGAATGAGCAGAGATGTGAGGCTGGCCCATGGGCAGTGTGTCGCGATCTGGCCACGCGACGGCCCAGCTGTGACTCCAGTGACGCGGCGGACGCGTTGCGTGGCCGGATCGCGTCACCGGGTCTGCAATCCGTTGCAGGCGGGCTGCGACCGGCTGCACGTACTCCCACGGCAGGAGCTCCACCGCCGCGCGAGACGTAGCCTTGAATCACGACAAGGATGTCGTGGGAGGTCGCGAAATGAGTACTCAGCATCTCTTCACTCCCGTGACGATCGGCTGCCTGGAGCTGCCGCATCGCGGGATCATGCCGCCGATGGTCGTGAATCTCTGCGGGCTCGACGGTGCCGTCACCGACCGGTTCATCGCCTATCACGTGGCTCGCGCCAGAGGCGGGGTCGCGCTCAACATCACCGAGGCCGCGTACGTCCACCGGAGCGGGAAGGGGTTCCCCAACCAGCTCGGCATCGACCACGACGGCCTCCTGCCCGGGCTGCAACGGCTGACCCGGGCCGTCCATGACGCCGGCGGACGAATCGCCGTCCAGCTGTTCCACGGCGGACGGCAGGCCAACGCGGCAGTGACCGGCGGCACCGTCGTCGCGCCGTCGCCGATCCCGTGCCCGGTGATGCAGACCATGCCGCACGAACTCAGCGTCCCCGAGATCGCCGAACTGGTGCAGGCGTTCACCAGCGCGGGCGTGCTCGCCCAGCGGGCCGGTTTCGACGCGATCGAGGTGCACGGGGCCCACGGCTACCTGCTCAACCAGTTCCTGTCGCCACACACCAACCATCGCGACGACGAGTACGGGCGGGACAAGGCCGGGCGGGCGAGGTTCCCGCTGGAGATCGTGGACGGACTGCGCGCGGCGCTCGGCCGCGACTACCCGCTGATCTACCGCATCTCGGCCGACGAGTTCCTGCCCGACGGGCTCACGGTCACCGACTCCGGCGAGTTCTGCGCCCTGCTCGTCGAGCACGGCATCGACGCGATCAGCGTCTCCGGGTCCACCTACGAGACCAACCGGGTGGCCGGTGGCCCGTGGGATCCCCTGGGCGCATTCGTGGACGACGCGGCCGCCATCAAGCAGGCCATCGCCGCGGCCGTCCCGGTGGCCGTGGCGAACCGGATCAAGACACCCGAGTTCGCCGACGCGGTGATCGCCTCGGGCCAGGCGGACCTGGTGGCCACCGGCCGGGACAGGTCGTAGTCGAGTTCGTGGCCGGTGAGCGGGTTGTACAGGCA
>CAZLJN010000023.1:0-14759 GCA_964559815.1 uncultured Propionibacteriaceae bacterium | reverse complement strand
CTGCAGCAGCTTGGTACTACCCTCGACCGCCGCGGCAGCCGTGATCCGGGCCACCCGAAGGTCGACCGCAGCAAAGGAATCGATGGTGATCTGCTCGGCCAGGGCCTCTCCTCCAGGAGTGGCCACCGGCTCGGGCTCGAACGCAGGGACGGGCGACTCGAACAGTTGCTCGACCAGCACCGGGTCCACCCGCTGCATCAAATGGGCGTACCGCCCGATGACGTGCTCCCCCAGCGGTGTGACCGCGTCGTCCCAGCCGAACTGCTCGGTGCCCAGGAAGTCGGCGACCGCGGACGCCGTCGCCGGCACCACCGGCGCTAGCAGGATGGTCAGCACCCGGAATGCCTCGATGCCGGTGCTGCACGCCTGGTGAAGCTCAGTTTCGGCGCCTTCAGCCTTGGCCAGCTCCCACGGCTTATGAGCCTCGACGTAGGTGTTCACCTTGTCGGCCAGCGCCATGATCTCGCGCAGGGCCTTGCCGAACTCGCGGGTCTCGTACAACTCGCCCACCACCGGCACTTGGGCGTGCAACTCGGCCAGCAGCGCCTCACCGTCGGCCCCCAGATCGGTGCTGAGTCGGCCGTCGAAGCGCTTGGAGATGAAGCCGGCCACCCGGCTGGCGATGTTGACGTACTTGCCGACCAGGTCGGAGTTCACCCGGGTCACGAAATCGCTGGGCGTGAAGTCGACGTCCTCCACATGGGAGTTCAGCTTCGCGGCGATGTAGTAGCGCAGCCAGTCGGGGTTGAGACCCAACTCCAGATAGCGCAGCGGGCTGATGCCGGTGCCGCGGCTCTTGCTCATTTTCTCTTCGCTCACGGTGATGAAGCCGTGGACGTAGACGTTGTCGGGCACCTTACGTCCGGAGAACTTCAGCATCGCCGGCCAGAACAATGTGTGGAAGTAGACGATGTCCTTGCCGATGAAGTGGATCTGCTCCACCTCCGGGTCAGCGAGGAAAGCGTCCACATCACTGCCGAGCTTGCCGAAAAGGTTCACCAGCGAGGCCAGATATCCGATCGGCGCATCGAGCCACACATAGAAGTACTTGCCGTCGGCGTCGGGGATCGGGATGCCGAAGTAGGGCGCATCACGGGAGATGTCCCAGTCGGAGAGCCCGCCGCTGCCGTCGGGGTTGGTGACGAACCACTCCCGCACCTTGTTGGCCACCTCGGGCTGCAGCTTGCCGTCCTGGGTCCAGTTCTGGAGGAACTCCACGCACCGCGGATCGGACAGCCGGAAGAAGTAGTGCTCGCTGCTACGAAGCTCAGGAGTGGCCCCCGACAAGGCCGAATACGGGTTGACCAGATCAGTGGGGGCGTAGACCGCGCCGCACACCTCGCAGGAGTCCCCGTACTGATCGGCCGCGCCGCACTTGGGGCAGGTGCCCTTGATGTACCGGTCGGGCAGGAACATGCCCTTGACCGGATCGAAGAACTGCTCGACCTGACGGACGTCGATCAGGCCGGCGTCCCGCAGGCCCAGGTAGATCGACTGAGCCAGCGCGGTGTTCTCCTCGCTGTCAGTGGAGTGCCAGTTGTCGAAGGAGATGCTGAAGCCGTCGAGATAGTCCTTGCGGCCCGAGGCGATGCCCGCGACGAACTGCTGCGGGGTCAGGCCGGCCTTCTCCGCAGCGATCATGATCGGCGCGCCGTGGGCGTCATCGGCACCCACGAAATAGACCTTCGCGCCACGCATCCGCTGGTACCGCACCCAGATATCGGCCTGGATGTACTCCATCATGTGGCCGATATGGAACGGCGCGTTGGCGTACGGCAGGGCTGTCGTGACGAACAGCGTCCGGGTCATGATCGAGAACCTCTCTTGGGCCGGGACTCCCCCGACCCCGTTTTCACAGGACGGCCGCGATCGCCGAAGCGACCTTGGCCACGTTGGCGTCGTTGAGCGCGGCCACGCAGATCCGTCCGGCATCCGTGCCGTACACCCCGTGCTCGGCACGCAGCTTCTGCATCTGCTCGGCGCTCAGGCCGATGTAGCTGAACATCCCGATCTGGTCGGTGATGAAGCCGAAATCGCGGGTCACCCCAGCAGCCACCAGCGCCTCGACCAGCTTGTGACGCAAAGAGCGGATGCGGTCGCGCATTCCCGCCAATTCGGACTCCCACAAGGCCCGCAACTCGGGATCGCCGAGCACCCGGGAAACCACCGCGGCGCCGTGCGTCGGCGGGTTGGAGTAGACCGTGCGAATGGTTACCTTCAACTGCGACAGCGCCCGCGTCGCCTCGTCGACGTCCGCGGCCACCACGCTGAGCGCACCCACCCGCTCGCCATAGAGGCTGAAGCTCTTGGAGAACGAGGACGCCACCAGCACCGGGATGCCCAGGCCGGCGAACAGTTCCACGGCCGCACGGTCGGCCTCCAAGCCACCGGCGAAACCCTGATAGGCCAGGTCGAGGAAGGGCACCAGCCCCTTGGCCACAACCACCTCGGCGACCCGCGCCCACTGCTCCAGGCTGAGGTCGTAGCCGGTCGGGTTATGGCAGCAAGCGTGCAGCACCACCACAGTGCCGGGCTCGGCCGCCGCAAGATCGGCCAGCATGCCCTCGATATCGATGGCATGGGCGTCGGCGTCGTAGTAGCGGTAGCCGCTCACCTCGAAGCCGGCGCGGCTGAACAACGCCTGGTGGTTCTCCCACGAGGGCGTCGACAGCATCACCTTGCGCAAGGCCGGCGTCGTCTTGAGGAACTCCGCACCGATCCGCAGGCCGCCGGTGCCACCCAGGCCCTGGACGGTGACCACGCGGCCGGCAGCGACCGCTTCGGAGGCCGGACCGAAGACCAGCTCACGCACCGCAGCGTTGTAGGCGGGCATGCCGTCGATGGGCAGATAGCCACGCGCCACCGGATTGGCGGCCAACGCGGCCTCCGCCTGCCGGACGCAATCCAGCAGCGGGACCTTGCCATCCTCCCCCAGGTAGACCCCGACCCCGAGATTGGCCTTGTCCGCGCGGGTGTCGGCAACGAACGCCTCGGTCAGACCGAGAATCGGGTCGCGCGGCGCCATCGGGACGCTGGTCAAGATGCTCATGGCGAAATTCCTTCGTGGTAGGGATCGCTGCTAAGTGTAGGGCGTGGGCGGTACCGCGCCCCGGTCACCTGCCGGTGGCGGAATCGGGACCCAGGCTGACCCCGACCAGGATGGGCTCGGGCACCAACCGGATGCCGAAGGCATCCTCCACTCCCGCGCGCACCTGGCGGGCCAGGGCAACCACATCTGCGGCCCGCGCCTGACCACGGTTGGTCAACGCCAGGGTGTGCTTTCCCGACAATTGCGCGGGGCCGTCGCCCCAGCCCTTGGAAAAGCCGGCATGTTCGATCAGCCACGCTGCGCTGGTCTTCACCCGTCCGTCGGGCTGCGGGTAGGACGGCGCCCCCTCGGGGATCAACGTCGGATCATCGAGCACCGGGTTGGTGAAGAAACTGCCCGCGCTCCAGCTGTCGTGATCGGCGTGGTCGTAGACCATGCCCTTGGCTCGTCGCAGCTCCAGGACGGCAGCACGCACGGCGGTGAGCGGCGCCCGTTCACCGATCTCGACATCGAGCTTCTTGGCCAGCTCGGCGTAGCCGATCGGGGTCGACAACCCCCCCAGTCGGAACTGGAAACTCACCGACAGCACCACCCAACGTCCGGGCTCGCGCTTGAACAGCGAGTCGCGGTAGCCGAAGCCACACTCGATCGCCGAGAACGTCCGGACGGCCGACCGCTGCCGATCCCACGTCCGCACCCGGGCGATCACGCCGGAGACCTCCTGGCCATAGGCACCCACGTTCTGCACCGGGGTCGCCCCGACGAAGCCCGGAATGCCTGACAGCGCCTCGATGCCCACCTGGCGCTGGCCGACGGTACGGGCGACGAAGGCATCCCAGGGTTCGCCGGCCGCCACCGTCAGGAAGGCCCCCGAGCAGGCGGCGACATCGTCGACCTGGACGCCACGAAGCCCCCCGGTGTGCAACACCAGGCCGTCGAAGCCGTCATCACTGATCAGCACGTTGGACCCACCACCCAACACCAGCACCGGCTCCCCTGCGGCGTCGGCGGCCGTGATCGCCTCGATCAGCTCGGCCTCGGTGGACGGCACCAGCCAGCGCCCGGCCGGTCCGCCGATGCCGAAAGTGGTGTGCGCCGCCAGCGACTCAGCCAACCCGCACCTCGACACTGACCGAGCCGAGCACCTTGGTTTCATCGCAGAGGGCCTCGATGGTCACCGTGGCCACATCATCGCTGACCGCGGTGACCGTGCCGGTGAAGCTGACCTCCACCGTCCCGGTGGCCGGCACGACGACCGGCTTGGTGAAGCGGACGTAGTAGCTCAGGACGCGGTTCGGGTCGCCGATCCAGTCGGTGACCACGCGTAGCGCGGTGCCCATGGTGAGCATGCCGTGGGCGATCACACCGGGCAGGCCCAATGCGGCCGCGGCAGCATCGTTGTAGTGGATCGGGTTGAAGTCGCCGGACGCGCCGGCGTAGCGGACCAGGTCGGTGCGGGAGAACGCCGCATTGACGCTGCCGATGGTGGTGCCGACCTCGACGTTCATGCCGCCACCTCCGCGGTGTGCACCAGGGTCGAGGTGGCCACGCACAGCGGCTCACCCGCGGTCGTCGACAACTGCACCGAGATGGTGATGAAGGCCGCCGGACCGCGGAGTCGCACCTTGTCGATCACCAGTTGGGCTTCGACCAGGTCACCCACCTGCAGCTGCCGGGTCCAGGTGAAACGCTGATCGGCGTGCACCGTCCGGCTCAGGCTGAGGTCGAGTTCCGGATCGCCGAACAGCGAATCCCAGGTCGCCGCGGCCAAGACCACAGCGAAGGTGGGTGGAGCGACGGCACGGTCACCGGCGTAGGCAGGATTGTCGGCGTCATTGAGAGCGGCGGCGAACTCGGCGACCTTCACAGCAGTGACTTCGTAAGGTGCGGTCGCCGGATAGCTGCGGCCCACGTGGGCTTCACTGATCGGCATGTGCTCAGGCTAGCGGCAGACCGTTTGCGGCACAGAGTTCGCGGACCTGGGCCAGCGAGTCGGCCGGCACCTGGACAGCCAGTTCGTGAGCCCCCAACAATCCGTACCACCGGTCGGAGGACTGCCAGCCGATCACGGCCGTGGTGGTCACGATCAACTGATCGGTGCCCAGGAACCGGGCCAGCCGAACAGCGGTCACCTCGCCCCACGGCAGACTCCGGGTGCGCTGCCCGATGGTCTTGGAGATGCCGGCGGCGCTGAGGCTGCCTCGAACCTGACGCGCCATCGCCAGTCGCCAGGCCTGGTAGACCAACACCAGCACGCCCGCCATCAGGATCAGCGAGTTGGCGCCACCCAGCAGCGGCCACAACGCCACCCCGGCGACGGTCAAGATGCCAAAGAAGTTGATCCGAGTGATCCGGTCGGTGGCCGTCCACGTCATGGCAACCCCGGGAACGCAACAAAGCCGTCCGCACAGGCGGACGGCTCAGTGGCGGACTCGCTCAGCGGGTCTCGCGGTGCGCAGTGTGCGTGTGGCACTTCGGGCAGAACTTCTTCAGCTCCATCCGATCAGGATCGTTGCGACGATTCTTCTTGGTGATGTAGTTGCGCTCTTTGCACTCGGTGCACGCCAAGGTGATCTTCGGCCGAACGTCAGATGCCTTCTTGGCCATAGCTTCCTCTTTCTCAACCTGGTGCTATACGTAGCGGGAGCGGGACTTGAACCCGCGACACAGCGATTATGAGCCGCTTGCTCTACCGCCTGAGCTATCCCGCCCCAGTTCGGACTCCAGGATCGCTGGCTGACGGGCGGTAACTCCGTCGTCCGAACTCAGAGCCCCCATGCGGAATCGAACCGCAGACCTTCTCCTTACCATGGAGACGCTCTGCCGACTGAGCTATAGGGGCCGGACAGCGGTTGACTGTACCCCACACTGAGGGCCGGTCCAAAATCGGGGGCCCGATCCGGCTCAGTCGCGCTCCGCGCGGTATTTGGCGAGGTCGATTCGGCCGTCGATGACGACCACCCCTTCGTCGGTCAGGAGCCTCGTCGCCTCGGTCACCAGAGGTCCCGCGATTGTGCCATCGGCCCGCACCACTCGCCACCAGCAGGTGCTGCCACCAGAGGCGGCCAGGACACGGGCGACCAGCCGCGGGCCACACCCGACGATCCGCCCCAGATCGCCATAGCTGGCCACCTGGCCGGGCGGAATCGCGGCGGCGGCCAGCAGAATGCTGTCGGCGGCGTCCTTCATGGTGACCATGCCCGGGAATCTACGCGCAGACTCCGCTGCTGCCTATGGTTGAGGTAGTGAAGGGAGCCAGCGATGTCCGAATTCCGAGTCGAGCACGACACGATGGGTGAGGTGAAGGTGCCCGCCCACGCCTTGTACGCCGCCCAGACCCAGCGCGCGGTCGAGAACTTCCCGATCTCCGGACGGCAGCTGTCGCGACACCACATCGCCGCCTTGGCCCAGATCAAGCGAGCCGCCGCCCTTGCCAACGCCGAGTTGGGCGTGTTGCCGACGGACGTCGCCGAGGCCATCGTCGCCGCCGCGGACGAGGTGATCGCCGGCACCCACGACGAGCACTTCCCCATCGATGTGTTCCAGACCGGCTCGGGCACCTCGTCCAACATGAACGCCAATGAGGTCATCGCCACCTTGGCCTCGGCCCGACTCGGACGCGCCGTTCACCCCAACGATCACGTCAATGCGTCCCAGTCGTCGAATGACGTCTTCCCGTCCTCGATCCACATCGCTGCAGTGCAGGCCATCGACCATGTCCTGGTGCCGGGGTTGGAGGGGCTGGCACACTCACTGGAGGCCAAGTCGACCGAGTTCACCGACGTGGTGAAGGCCGGCCGCACTCATCTGATGGATGCCACCCCGATCACGCTGGGGCAGGAGTTCAGCGGCTACGCCACCCAGGTGCGATACGGCATTGCCCGCGTCCAGGCCGCCGTCCCGAGGCTCAGCGAACTGCCGCTGGGCGGGACAGCTGTCGGCACCGGAATCAACACCCCGCCCGGCTTTTCGGCACGAGTGATCGCCTTGATCGCCGAGCACACCGGCCTGCGGCTGATCGAGGCCCCCAACCATTTCGAGGCCCAGGCCGCCCAGGATTCGCTGGTGGAGACGTCCGGGGCACTGCGGACGGTCGCGGTGTCGCTGACCAAGATCGCCAACGATCTGCGCTGGATGGGCTCGGGCCCGCGCGCCGGCATCGGCGAAATCTCTTTGCCCGATCTGCAGCCCGGGTCCTCGATCATGCCGGGCAAGGTGAATCCGGTTCTGCCGGAAGCCACGGTGATGGTGGCCGCACAGGTGATCGGCAACGATGCCGCGATCGCGTTCGCCGGCGCCCAGGGCAACTTCGATCTGCTGGTGATGCTGCCGGTGATGGCCCGCAACCTGCTGGAGTCGATCACGCTGCTGGGCAATGTGTCGGCACTCTTGGCCACCCGCTGCGTGGACGGCATCACCGCCAACGTCGAGCGCTGCCGGGAGCTGGCTGAATCGAGTCCTTCGATCGTCACCCCGCTGAACCGCCTGATCGGGTACGAAGCGGCGGCGAAGATCGCCAAACATGCCGTCACCCACGGCCAGACCATTGCCCAGGCCACCCGCGAACTGGGCTACGTCGAACGCGGCGAGCTCAGCGAGGACCAACTCCTGCGCGCCCTCGACGTCACCACGATGACCGGACAGTAGGCACACAAACGGCCCCTGACTAGGAGTGACCCTAGTCAGGGGCCGTGCTGCGTGGCAGGTGCAGGGTTCGAACCTGCGTAGGCTGAGCCGACGGTTTTACAGACCGCTCCCTTTGGCCACTCGGGCAACCTGCCGTGCCGGGACAGCCTAGCAAAGCAGCACACCGTGATCGAATCGAGCCCCGTCGCCGGCCGGCACTGCAACGAAATGCCCCGAGAAGGACACAACGAAGGGCGACACGCCGACGATCTCGCCAGCCGAGGGCAATCGGTTGCGCGGGCGGGTTCAGTTGGGCCAGATCGGAGGTTGCCACCACAATGGGAGGGCACACACAGGAGGCAGCAGGCATGGCAGGTGAGAGTTCGTTCGACATCGTCAGCAAAGTTGATCGGCAGGAGATCGACAACGCGCTGAACATGGCCGCCAAGGAGATCCGCAACCGCTACGACTTCAAGGGCGCCGAAGCAACGATCCGCTGGTCGGGTGAGGCGATCGAGATGGAGGCCAGCGGCGAAGAACGGGTCAAGGCGATCCTGGATGTGTTCCAGACCATGCTGGTGCGCCGCAAGATCGACCTGAAGTCTCTGGACGCCGGCGAGCCGCGACTGTCGGGCAAGATGTGGAAGATCACCGCCTCCACCAAGGAGGGGATCAGCCGCGAGAACGCCGCCAAGATCGTGAAGCTGGTTCGCGATGCCGGCCTGAAGAACGTCCGCACCCAGGTGCAGGGCGAGGAACTGCGAGTGTTCAGCAAGAGCCGCGACGACCTGCAGACCGTGCAGAAGATGGTCCGCGAGGCCGACTACGACTTCGCGGTTCAGTTCGACAACTACCGCTGATCTACCGATGGGGCACACGCCGTACCTGCGGCTCGACGTGGCGGTGATGGAGGCCAACATCTCCGCGATGGCCGCCCACGCCGCCGCCGCGGGGCTGGCGCTGCGCCCGCACGTCAAGACTCACAAATGCCTGCCGATCGGCGCGCGCCAACTCGCCGCCGGCGCATCCGGTCTGACCGTGGCCACGATCGGCGAAGCCGAAGTGTTCGCCGACCTCTGTGCGGACCTCTTCATCGCCTATCCGCTCTGGGTGGACGACGAGGACGCCGCCCGATTGCGCGCCCTGGCCGATCGCGGAGTGGCGCTGCGCGTCGGCTGCGACTCCGCCGAGGCCGGCGCCCGGCTGAGCGGATTGCCGATCGAGGTGCTGATCGAGGTCGACTCCGGCCACCATCGCTCCGGCGTCCGACCCGAAGAGGCCGGCTCCCTGGCCAGGCAGCTGGCCGACGCCAGGCTCGCTGTGGCCGGAGTGTTCACCTTCCCGGGCCACAGCTACTCCCCCGCCGCTCCCGCCCTGGCTGCCGTCGATGAGGCCACCGCGTTGGAGGTTGCCGCCACTTCTGTGCGCGCTACCCAGGGCGAGTGTCGTCTGGTCAGTGGCGGTTCGACCCCGTCTGCGGCATTCGCCGACGGCGGCATCCTCAACGAACTGCGCCCTGGGGTGTACGTCTTCGGCGACGCCCAGCAGCTCGAACTGGGCACGATCGGCTTCGATCAGATCGCGCTCACCGTCATCTCCCGGGTGGTGTCCCACGCCGGCGGACGGGTGATCTGCGACGCCGGCAGCAAAGCGCTCGGGGCCGATCGAGCATCCTGGGCCAGCGGCTACGGACGGGTGCTGGGCGCCCCGGATGCACGCATTGTCGCCCTCAGCGAGCACCACGCCACCATCGAGTGGCCAGGCACTCTCCCGGCACTGGGCAGCAGCATCGCCATCGTGCCCAACCACGCCTGCAACACCGTCAACCTGGCCGACACGTACGTGCTCAGCACCGGCGGCACCTGGCCGGTCGCCGCGCGAGGACGCAATCACTGATGCGCATCGCCACCGTCAACGTCAACGGCATTCGCGCCGCCGTCCGCCGCGGCTTCGTCGATTGGCTGATCGAACGCGACTGCGACCTGATCGCCCTGCAGGAGGTGCGCTCCCCCGCCGATCTGGTGCCGATCGAGGCCAGTACCGGCTACCACTTCGCCTACCACCCCGGCAATCGAGCCGGACGCAACGGTGTCGCGCTGCTGTCGCGGACGGTGCCCTCAGCCGTCCGCGAAGGCTTCGGTAATCGCACCTTCGATGCCGAAGGCCGCTACCTGGAAGCCGACTACGACCTGAACGGCTGGCGGCTGCGCGTCGGTTCGCTCTACCTGCCCAAGGGTGGGCGCGCCGACGACACCCCCGAGGAGTTGGCCCGCTACCAGCGCAAGCTCGCCTTCATGCGGAGCTTTCGGCCCTACCTGACCCGGGCGCGGCTGGCCGCCAAAGCCGACGGTCGGGAGTTCCTGGTCATGGGCGATTACAACATCGCCCACACCCGTGCCGACGTCCGTAACTGGCGGGGCAATCAGAAGTCGGTGGGCTTCCTGCCCGAGGAACGGGAGTGGATCGACACCATCCAAAGCCCGCGGACCCTGATCGACGTGGTGCGGCAACTGCGTCCCGACGAAGACGGCCCGTACTCGTGGTGGAGCTGGATGGGCAACGCGTTCAACAACGACACCGGCTGGCGGATCGACTACCACTTCGCCACCCCCGGCCTGGCCGCGGCGGCGATCGACGGCGGTACCGACCGCGCCGCGTCGTACGAGGCCCGGCTGAGCGATCACGCCCCGGTCGTGGTCGACTACGCCGATCGGATCGGCTGAAGCGGCGCCACCCATTCGGCGTGCTCAGTGCGCAGTCTGGCGATCACCTCAGGGTCAGCGATCACATCGGCGCCACCGTCATAGGGGGAAAAGATCCACCGCAGCGACGCGTCGAAGATCATCACCCTCTCCAGGTCATCGGCCACCAAGCGCAGCAGGACCACGAGTTCGGGATCCGAAGTCGACAACTCGGCCAGCTGAAGGATGACAGTGGTCGCCTCATCGTCGTCTGGGTCGTCGGGGTCGACGAGGTCCTCCGGCACGGACGCCCACGGCCGCCAATCGGCAAGCTCCGCTGCGATGCCGGTCAGGCCACCACGGGCATCTCCGCTGGCGAACGTATGCGCCAACGCGAACACCGGTGCCGAGACCGCCCCCGCGAGTTCCTCCAACACCACCCGATGCCGGTGCAGCACGATCTCGTACGCAGCCTCGTCGCTGGCATAGCGCCGGGAATCAGACAGGCTATGGAAGCGCACCCAGCGATCCTCGCCAACGCTGAAGCGAAGTTGGTAGTTGATCGGACGACATCCGGGCCAGGCAGCGAGCCACTGCTCCAACGTGGGCGCGCTCACGCCAACGGCTCGAAGTAGCTCAGCACCTCGGCGCGGCTGACCTCGGCCAGGCTCGCGTGCACCCAGTGAGGGTTCCGGTCCCGGTCGACCAGCTGGGCGCGCACGCCTTCGGCGAAGTCCGGACCGGTCACCATCCGGACGGCCAAGGTGAGCTCCTGCTCGTACTGGTCGGCGATCGAGGCGAACCCCAGCGATCGTCGCAGCACTTCGACGGTGATCTCTAGGGCCAGCGGCGAGCGGCGTTCCAACTCGGCAGCAGTGGCCCGAGCGTCTGGGTCGGCGTGATCGGCCAACCGGGCGACGATCTCCTCAGCCGTCTCGGCGGCATAGCATTCCGTGATCCAGGCCGCGCTCAACAACGGGTCGGCCTGCGGCGCGGGGCCGTCCAACTGATCGGCCAGACCCAGCCGGAGGGCGTCCGCGGCGTTGAAGCCGGCACCGGTCAACGCCAGATGGGTGCCGACGCCACCGGGCAGGCGGGCGAGGAGATGGCTGACGAACACGTCGGGGAAGAAGCCGATCAGCGTCTCCGGCATGGCCAGCGTGCTGGAGGCATCGACCACCCGCTGCGAGCCATGGACGCTCAGGCCCATGCCGCCGCCCATGGTGATGCCGGTCATGATCGCCCGGTACGGCTTGGGGTAGGCGGCGATCATCTGGTTCAGCGCATATTCGACGATGAAGAACTCGGCCACGTCGCCACCCTGCAGCGCGGCCGTCCGCAACTCCCGGACGTCCGCGCCGGCGCACAGCCCGCGCTCGCCGGCGCCGGTTAGTTCCACCAACTCGACGGCATCGTCGACGGCGAACTCGGCCAGCGCGGTCGTGATCGTCCGCATCATCGCGGTGTTGATCGCATTGATCGCTCGCGGTCGATTCAGTCGGATCCGTCCGATCCCGTCGCTGACCTCCACCAGGACTTCTGGCTCGCTCACTGTTCCTCCTGCTGCGCTGCTGGATGGGCGACATGCAACTTGTGTTCCTGACGATGCCGATACAGCAGCACCAGCAACAAGGCCAAGGCCGCGAATCCGAGCGCAAAAGCTTCGTTGCGCCAGGCCAGGTTGCCGGCGCCGTAGGCCAGCAGCACGGTCGTGACGGTCACCGCCGTGCCGATGATCCGCCGAGAGGGCTTGGTCAACGGCAGTAGCAGACCACCCCAGGTCAGGTACCAGGAGTTCAGCGCGATGCCGCCGAAGGCGAAGATCAAGTAGGCCCAGCTCAGGAAGGTGATCGGCTTGCGGCGCCCCACGGTCAGCCCCAGCCAGCCGATCGCCGCCGCGGTCAGGCCCAGCCCGATCCAGCGCAGCACCTGCATGACGATCTCGCCGACGACCGGCAGACCGATGGCTTCGAAAGCCAGCCGCAAGCCGGCCCCGACCAAGGTGAACGGAGCCAAGGTCACCACTTGACCCGGGACGTCCGCGGCCCAGATCCAGCCGAAGCCCAGCCCGGTCGCGAGGCTTATCAGGGCGAAGGTCGTCACCGCGATCACCAGAACCCCCACCAGCCGGCGCATCGCCTGCCAGGTGTCGCGCCAGCGCAGACTCTCCCACGGATGCCCGATCAGGGCGACCGGATAGAACGCCAGAATGGCCGGCTGCTTGATGCACGCCGCGACTCCGACGGTGATCGCAGCGGGCCAGACCTTGCCGTTGAGGGTCAACCACAGCGCCCAGACCACCAGGCCCATCATCAGCGAGTCGTTGTGCGCCCCACCGACCAGATCGATGATCACCAACGGGTTGATCGCGGAGAACCACGCCGTCAGCTGGATGTCGGCACCCATCCGCTGCGCGATCCGGGGCAGGTAGTGGGTGATCAGGGCCACCCCGATGACCGCCGGGATGCGCATCGCCACCGCCGACAGGTAGGGGTTGTTGCCGGCCAGGATCACCATGCCGTGGAACATCTCCAGGCTGAGTGGCGGATACATCGCGGTGTTGTACCGCCACATCCACGAGAACTGGTCGGCGAAGGCGCCCGGCAGTGCGGCGATCGGCACTTCGTAGGGGTTCATCCCCGACCGCATCAACCAGCCCAGCGCGGCATAGCCGTAGGCGTCGTGACTGAAGATCGGCGGGGCGAAAAGCAGCGGCAGGCTCCACCAGAAGGTGATCGGCCAATGCTTGATGTCGTGATAAACGCTGGGACGCAGCCGGAACCAGGCCTCCACCAGCAGCGCCACTCCCAGGACGACCAGCGCGGTGCCGACCAGACTTGCGGTCGCGTTGTCCAACCCCAGGAATCGGATAGGTTCCCACCAGGGACTGTTCTGCGGCAGGTAGGCCGGCGTCAGAGATCCGCCGAACAGCAGCAGCGATCCGTAGGCGCCGCGTCGCACCGCCCGGTGCCCCCACGCGCGGCCCAGGTCATGACGCATCGATCCCCACCGCGAGATCACGGCGGCCCACAGCCCGGCGGCCAGGTCGCGGGCCGGAGCGGGTGCGGGCGAGATCGGGTCTGCAACGGGCACGGCGACAGCCTAGCCCCACCCCTTATGTACTCTCATTACTACTGCCTGACAAGGCAAGTCATCGCGGGAATCCAGCCGAATCCTGTTCCAATCACCCCTACCGCGCGCTATCGTGCATAGCGCTTGGCGCCACAGCTGATGCCCACCGGCACTGACCTGCTGGCGCCAAAAAATTTCGGTCCCGAACGGGGGTTTGCCGATCCAGGCCTTCGGCCCCAATCGGGTCGAAGACCACGTTTCTGTCCATGACTACGGAGCGGCCTCGAGAAGAGCCGCGACCGGGAGGGCCGCGTCAGATATGACCCAAGTAAGCACCATCGACCACGTTGTCATCCGCTTCTCCGGCGATTCCGGCGACGGCATGCAGTTGACCGGTGATCGTTTCACCCAAGACACCGCTACCGCGGGCAACGACTTCGTCACGTTGCCGGACTACCCCGCCGAGATCCGGGCACCAGCAGGCACCGTGGCTGGTGTGTCCAGCTTCCAGCTGCACTTCGCTGATTTCGACGTCCACACTCCCGGCGACCACCCCGACGTCCTGGTCGCGATGAACCCGGCCGCTCTGAAGGCGAACATCGACACCCTGACCATCGGCGGCATCGTCATCGTCGACACCGCGGACTTCACCCCGCGGGCGTTGACCCGGGTCGGATATGACGAGAACCCGCTGGAGAACGACTCCTTGTCGAACTACCAGGTCTACGCCTTCGACCTGACCGCGGCGGCGACCGCGGCCGTCGAGCCGTACGGCCTGAGCCGCAAGGACGCCGCGCGCACCAAGAACATGTACGCCCTCGGCCTGCTCAACTGGATGTACAGCCGTCCGATCGAGGGCACCATCGCCTTCCTCAACCGGAAGTTCGCCAAGAAGCCCGAGATCCGCGACGCCAACATCGCCTCGCTCACCGCCGGCTACAACTTCGGCGAAACCTCCGAAGCGATCGCGGTCCGCTACGAGATCGCTGCCGCACCGGCCACGTCCGGCACCTACCGGCAGATCACCGGCAACCGGGCGGCCGCCTACGGTCTGATCGCCGGTGCCGCTCGCGCCGACCTGCCGCTCTATCTGGGCGCCTACCCGATCACCCCGGCCACGGAGATCCTGCAGTACCTGGCATCGGCCAAGTCCGCGGGTGTGATGACCTATCAGGCCGAGGACGAGATCGCCGCCGTCGGAGCCGCCCTCGGCGCCTCCTTCGCCGGCTGCCTGGGTGCCACCAGCACCTCTGGCCCCGGCCTGGCGTTGAAGGCCGAGACCCTCGGTCTCGCGGTGATCTCCGAGCTTCCGCTGGTGGTGATCGACGTGC
>CAZLJN010000022.1:0-15135 GCA_964559815.1 uncultured Propionibacteriaceae bacterium | reverse complement strand
GTGCCGGCCACCCATCACCTGATCGGCGCTCAGGCCCTCAATCTGGTCCGACCGGGGGCGATCCTGATCAACACCAGCCGTGGCGGTCTAGTTGACGAGGCGGCACTGGTTGCGGCTCTGGAGTCAGGGCGGCTCGCCGGCGCCGGTCTCGACGTGTTCGAGCGCGAGCCGCTGACCAGCGACAACCCGCTGCTCGCTTTCGAGCAGGTGGTCATGACCCCGCACGCGGCAGCCGACAGCCTGGAGGCCTACCACCGCATCGGACTGGCGAACGCCCACGCCATTCTCGACGTCTTCAGCGGCCGCATCCCCAGCCACCTCGCCAACTAAGCCAAGGAGTTCGCAACCATGCCAGCCCGCGACATCATCACTGCCGTCCCGGTCGCCTTCCACGACGACGGCAGCCTGGACATGGATGGCTCCCGCGCGATCCTCCGGTACGTCGCCGCCTCCGGGAACGAGGGTGCGTTCGTGGTCGGCACCACCGGCGAGTTTCCGTCGTTGTCGTTCGCGGAGCGGGCCGAGCTGGTCGTCGCCAGCGTGGAGGAACTGTCGCCCCACATGCGAGTGATCGCCCACGTCGGCGCCTCCTCACTCTACGAGACGCTGAACCTGCTGCAGCAGGCACGCGAGGCCGGCGTCACCGAGGTTGCCGTCGTCACCCCGTACTACCTGCCGGTCAGCGACCGTATGCTGTACGACTTCTACACCGCGGTCTCCGCCGCCGCCGATGGCCTGAGCGTGTTCATCTACCTCTACCGCAAGCGCACCGGGAACTTCATCAGCACCGAGCTGATGGCGCGCCTCGCGCGGCTGCCGCACATCGTTGGGGTCAAGATCAGCGAGGAGTCCCTTGAGCAGATCGCCGCATTCCGGGCCGCTGTGCCGGACAGCTTCACCATCTACACCGGCGCCGACCGCGACCTCGGCCGCGCCGCCGACGCCGGCGCCCAAGGCGTCGTCTCCGGCGTCAGCTCGGTGCTGCCCAAGCCGTTCCGCGCCCTCGCCGCGGCCGCCGAGGGCGGTGCTGCCCGCCAGCGCACCGAAGCGCAGGCCGCCGTCGACGCCGTCGTGGACGCTGTTGCCGGCGACATGGGGCGGATGAAGGCGGTGTACCGGATGCTCGGAATCCCCGCAGGCACGACCCGGATGGCGATCGAGCCGCCCAGCGAGCAGGTGCTTGCCGAGTTGCAGCGCGCCGTCGAGCTGTACGCCTGAGATGACCGCGAGCCGGCCGGCGGCACGTCTCACCGTCCTGGGCAGCGCCAACATGGACCTGGTGGTACGCCAGCCGCGGCCGCCGCGAGTCGGCGAGACCATTTTCGGCTCCGGTTTCAGCACCGTTCCCGGCGGCAAGGGACTCAACCAGGCCGTCGCTGCTGCCCGAGCCGGGGCGTCGGTACGGTTCGCCGGCGCCGTCGGCGCCGATCCCAACGGCACCGCTCTCCTGGCGCTGCTGAACACCGAAGGCATCGACACCACCGCCGTCCAGACAAGCGACCAGCCGACCGGCATCGCGTTGATCAACGTCCTCGACTCCGGGGACAACTCGATCGTCGTCGTGTCCGGCGCCAACTCCACCGTGGCCGCACTGGATGATGCGATCCGGGCGGCGATCACCGCCGCCACCCACCTCGTCATGCAGTTCGAACTACCGGCCGCCACCTTGCTGCAGGCGGCCCGGTTCGCCCGCGGCGCCGGTGTACGCACCGTGCTCACCCCGGCGCCGGTCACCGACCACGACCCCGAGTTGATCGCGCTGACCGACTACCTCGTGCTCAACGCCGGGGAGGCATGCGAGCTGTCCGGGCTCAGCGACGTGGAACAGGCCGCTGCAGCCCTGTCCCGGCGCGCCGGGACGGTCATCGTCACCCTGGGCGATCGGGGCTCCCTGCTGGCCGCTGACGGTGCGATCACCGCCCGCATGCCCGCCAGAGCTGTCCGGGCCGTCGACACCACAGCCGCCGGGGACACCTTCGTCGGGGTCCTCACCGCGCGCATCGCCGCCGGCCAGACCATCACCGAGGCGATGCGATGGGCGACGGCGGCGGCCGCGGTCTCAGTCACCCGTCCCGGCGCCACCAGCTCAATGCCGAACCTCGCCGAGATCTCCGCCGCACTGAGCTGAGATCCTCAGCTCAACAGGTCTGCCTCCAGCTCGCGCAGGGTGTTCACCGCACGCTGCTCGAGCTGTAACTCGGTGAACGCGCCGCGCCTGGCGGCCTCGAACTCGCCGGGAATCACCGCGCCGGCGTCGTGGAACGATGCCAGCACCCCGCCCACCAGGTGTGCGTATCCAAGGTCCTGAGCGAACCCGGCCGGGTTGATGGCGATCAGCGCCACCCCGCCGATCCGGGGCGAGCCATCCGTCGCGCCGGCGGTCGAAGCGATGCCGGTGACGTCGGGCCGGCTGCCGTCGGCGTGCGCGAGCCCGCCGAGCAGTGCAGCGGCCAGCGCCAGGCCGTAGCCCTTGTGGCCGGCGAGAGCGCCGCCAAGCGGCGTGAGGGTGCCGCCGGTGTAGTAGTCGGCCGGATCGGTGGTCGGGCGGGCCGCAGCGTCCAGGATCGCGCCTTCTGGCAGCCGTTCTCCGCGGTCGCGGGCGGCGTGCACCTTGCCTTCGGCGATGTTCGACATCGACGCGTCGAACACGAAGCCGTCGCCCTCGTCGACCGGGAAGCCGAACGCGAACGGGTTGGAGTTCAGGAACGGACCGGCGGTCGTGCCGAACGGTGCCATCGCCCCGATGCCCGGTCCGGCGGCGCCGACACTGATGATCGACACCAGGCCGCGGCCGTTGAGTCGCTCGGTGTAGTCGCCGAGCCGCCCGATGTGCGTCGTGCCGCGCACCGCGACCACAGCCACGCCGTGGGCCAGGGCCCGGTCCCCCACGAGGTCGGCCGCGACCGCTGTGGAGTAGTGGCCGAAGCAGTGTTGGGCATCGAGCAGGATGGTCGCACCGGCGTCCTTCAGCACCCTCGGGTGGGCTTGTGGCCGGATGGTGCCTCGCGCGATCTCCTGACGGTACTGCGGCAGCCTCAGGATGCCGTGTGAGACGTGACCGGATGCCTCCGCGCGCACTAGGTGGCCGGCGACTTCCGCGGCCACCTCAGGCGCGCAGCCGAAGGCCCGCAGGATGGCCGTGACCCGGCCGGTCAGTTCGGCAACCCCCACGAGCAGCGTGTCGGCGCTCACTTCACCCCTCCCATGGCCAGGCCGCTCACCATGTACCGGTTGGCCACCAGGTAGATCACGATGATCGGGACGGTGGCGATCACCGCGCCGCCCATCAGCGGACCCCAGGCAAAGACGTCACCGTTGATCATGTCGGCCAGCCCGAGCGGGATGGTCTTGCGGCTGGCCGAGTTGATCATGACCAGGCCGTACAGATACTCGCTCCAGCACAGGGTGAAGCTGAACACCGCAGTCGCCGCGATAGCCGGGGCCGACAGCGGCAGCGTGACCCTGAACATGGCGGTGAGACGGCTGGCGCCATCCACGAGGGCAGCCTCCTCCAGTTCCTTGGGTACGGATGCGAAGTAGGGCACCAGGATCCAGGTGGCATACGGGATCGTGATCGTCGGGTACACCAGGATCAGGGCGGCGAGCGAGTCGCCGAGGCGAAGCTGTGAGACCAGCATGTAGAGCGGGATGAACAGCACCGCTCGCGGCATCAGGTAGGCGTAGAGGACCCCCTTCGACAGCGGTTTCCGTCCCCGGAACTGCAGCCGCGAGATGGCATAGGCGGCGAACACGCTGATCACGATCGAGATGATCGACACCACCAGGCCGACCAAGAAGCTGTTGCGCAGCTGGCCGGGGAACGGACCGGCGAACAGCTTGGCATACGACTCCAGCGTCGGGCGCTGCGGCCAGAACGTCGGGTTGATCTGGTAGATCTCGGCGTTGCTCTTCAGGGAGGTGTTCAGCATCCAGTAGATCGGGAACAGCGCGACCACCGTCATCACGGCGAGGACCGCATACAGGAAGACCTTCTTCGCCAGCGATTGCTTCATGGTGGTCAGTCCTGGTCTTTCAGGGTGCGCTTGGTCACGTAGTTGATCAGCAGCACCAGCAGGGGGATGGAGAGGATGGAGATCGTGGTGGCCTGTGCGATGTCGAGGTTCTGGAAGCCGATGTTGTAGCTGAGCGTGGAGAACACCTGGGTGGCGTCGGCCGGCCCCCCGCGGGTGAGCAGCCAGATGATCTCGAAGTCGTTCAACGTCCAGATCGTCGTGATCACCGCCGCCAGCATCATCACGTTCTTCACCGAGGGCAACGTGATGTAGGCGAACCGCTGCAGGATGCCGGCACCGTCCACCCGCGCGGCCTCGTACTGCTCCTGTGGCACCGCCGAGAGCCCGGCCAGGATCGCTATGCCGATGAACGGTGTACCGCGCCAGGCGTTCACCAGGATCACCGAGACCATCGCCAGGGTCGGGTCGGTCAGCCAGGGCACCGGGCCCTGCACCACGCCGATGCCACGCAGGATCGCGTTCAAGGCTCCGCCGACGTCGGAGAACATCCACTGCCAGGCGAACACCGACACGATCGTCGGCACCGTCCACGGCAGGAACAGCAGGACCCGGAACAGCGACCGGCCACGGAACTGTTCGTTCAGTACCAGCGCCATCGCCAGGCCGAAGACGAGCTTCAGCAGCACCGCTCCGAGGGTGAACACGAGCGTGTTCCAGGTGGTCCGCCAGAACAGCGGGTCGGTCAGCACGTCGGCGTAGTTGCCCAGGCCGATAAAGGTGCCGGCCGTGCCGACCCGCTTGTTGGTGAAGCTGATCCACAGCGCCCACAGCAGTGGCAACGCCATGATCAGCAACAGGTAGAGGGTCATCGGCCCCACAAGGACATACCCGAGGAGGCCTCCCGGCCGGCCTGGACGGAGGGGTCTCGTCCGGGCCGGCCGGGTCGCGCGCGGCGCCGACCCGGCATCCGATTGGCGGTCGTCGGTGCCGGACGGTGCCGCTGCGCTACTCATTGCGGTCCTCTCAGCCGGCGTAGGCCTGGTCGACCTGTGCGCGCAAGTCCGCCAACGCCTTGGGGATGGCCACGTTGTTGATCAGGATCTCCTGGAACGCCTTGTTGACCAGCCGGTTGTTGTAGATCGTCCCGGCAGCCGGGCTGTACTGGCTGGGCGAACCGAGGTAGGTGGCACCCGAAACCGAATCGGCGAACGCCTTGTTGGGGGCCTCGGCCCACACGCCGGACGTGCGCAACTCCTCATACACCGGGATCGCCAACGGAGCACCCAGGTCGGTCCACTCCTGGTACCAGGCCTTGTCGAGAAGATAGGCGATCAGGTCCTGGCCGCCAGTGGGGTTCTTGGCCTTGGCAAAGACCCCGAAGGTGTTCATGATCCCCGGCGAGACTGCACCCTTCGGGCCGGCCGGGAACGGCGCCACGGCGGTGTTCTTGTAAATGTCCGGCGCGTCGGTGCTCAGGCTGCGCAGCAGGGAACCGGCGTTGAACACGATGGCCGACTGACCGGACAGGTAGGAGCGGTTGTTGCCGGCGTCGTCCCAGTTCAGGGAGTCCTGCGGGCTCGACCCGTCCCTGACGATTCCCTGGATGACTTCGGCCGCCTTGGCGTTGGCCTCCTCCGAGCCCACCGCGTCCGCAGGGGCGGCGTCCAGGGTGCCGCCGTAGGACCAGGTCACCGCGCGCGTCCAGAACTCCGCGTCTGAGTTCTTCTGTCCGTAGCCAATGCCGGCGCCGTAGACGCCGGCGGCCTTGTCGGTGAGCTTCGCGCCGGTAGTCCGCAGTTCCTCCCACGTGGTGGGCGCACCGAGGCCGGCCTTGTCCAGGAGATCCTTGCGGTAGATCATGACCTGCGCCTCCGACCAGGCGGGGACCGCGTACTGCTTGCCGTCGAAGGTCACCGGCTTCTTCAGGGTGTCAGTGATCTTGCCGTTGGTGGACTCCAGCTTGGTTACCAACTCGGAAACGTCGCTCAGGACGCCCTGAGAGTAGAACTGCCCGACCTCCTGGTAGCCGAAGAAGGAGACATCCGGTACGTTGCCCGACTCGAGAGCTGCGGCCCACTTGGGGTAGAAGTCCTCGTAGGCGATGGTCTCGACATTGACGGTGACGTTGTGCTCCTTGCCGTACTGCTGGGCACGCTCGGTGAACGCCGTGTTCTGATCCTCAATCAACTGCTTCTTCATCCAGACAGTGATCGTGTTCGCGTCGCCGCCGGACTCGGCACCTGCGCAGGCGCTCAGTCCGGTCGTCAGCGCAAGAGCGGCGAGGGCCGCCGCGCACGCCCGCGCTTTCGCATTCCAGGGCATCTTTGCTCCTTCTTCATCGATCGCCCCGCAGGGCCCCGCTCGCGACCACTCGCGATTGGATGGCACTCTACTATTGGTCGACGGTCGACCGTCAACCATCTGGCCGAAAACTATGCCAGACTGTTACCAACGCAAGGGGCGATGGAGGAACACGAATGTCCGTGGCAGCGATCCGGCAGGGCTCGCTCGGTGATCGAATCGCGGACGACCTCCGCATCCGGATCATCAGTGGAGCCCTCAAGCCCGGCACCCACCTTGTCGAGGGCATCCTCGCCGAGGAGTACGACGTCAGCCGGGCACCGGTTCGCGAGGCACTCCAGCGGCTGATGGTCGAGCGCCTGGTGGAGGACGGACGCCGCCGTGGCGTCTTCGTGGTGGGACTCACGGCCAAGGACATCGACGAGCTCTACTCGCTACGCCTGGCTCTCGAACTGCTCGCCTTTGAGCGTGCGGTCGCCGCCGGCGGGCCGGAGTCTCGTTGGGACCGCTCGCAGGCGGCCATTGAGACGATGAAGCTCGCCGCCGAACGTCGCGATGCCAGCCTGTTCGGGGAGGCTGATCTCCAGTACCACCAGAGCTTCTACAGCTACGCCGGCCACGGCCGTCTGGAGTCCTTCTGGGATCAGTATCGGCCCACGTTCGCCGCCCTGTTCGCCACCACGATCCGTCCGGTCGCAGACCTACGGCGCTCGGTGGAAGAACATGAGGTGCTGCTCGACTACGCCATCAGGGGCGATGTCGAGGGCGGCAAGGCCGAGCTGCGTCAGCACCTCGATCGCGCCAGAGACGCCATGCTGCGCTTTCAGAAGGGCGAGCCTGCAACGACGTGAGGACGCGCGTCCCGCCCATCCCGGCAGGGACTGACTTGGCGGGGCGCGCTTCACAGACCCCTCCAGACCGTCGAGACAACCTGGCATCACCGTCACTGGTGTTCGAGATGCCGCTCCATGACGCCCCGGCGCACCGCCGCAACAACCTGTTGCTCCTGGGGGTGTCCGAACGCGCGGTCATCGACATCATGGGCTGGTCCAGCGCGAAGATGACCTGGTCTACCAGCACGTCGCCGACAGCGTCCGCACCGACGTCGCCAGCAGGGTGGAGCGGATACCTCTGGAACAGCCCGCGACAGGCATGCCCGGCGCCCGCAGGCAGGTCGGCTACACGGACGGACGCGGACAGGTCCCAACCCTCAGAATCGAACAGCGGGACGGGAGCGAAGACGCGCCGGTTGAGACTGAACGTTCGGACGCCCTTCCTGCGACCGGAAAGAAGGGCGTTTCCTCTGTTTCAGATGGCGGAGGATACGAGATTCGAACTCGTGAGTAGACCGCTCTCGACGTCCGGCTCTTCGCAAGCGTCTTGCGCCTTGGCTGACTAGGGCTTTTACCGCTCGCCCAGACCTACTCGTTGGGTCTCAAAGTGGGCTGAAGTAGGCTGATTTCGGGTCGCTAAGGACCCGCTAAGGACCCAACTTTGGAGGCATCCGTGGCGCAGCAACCAGGGCCGCGACCCACCGACCGGCGCTGCCGCTTCGTGAAGGAGGACGGCTCCCAGTGCCGGCTGCCTGCCGCCACGGACCGGAAGGCGAACGGCTACTGCTACCACCACATGGGCGCCCAACGCCGCCGAACCTGGGGCTCGATCAAGAGGAAATCCAGCGGATACCAGGCCAGCTACGTCGGTCCGGATGATCAGCGTCATCTCGCGCCGACGATCTTCATGGCCAAGGTGGATGCCGAGGTGTGGCTCGCCAAGGAGCGGCGCCTCATCGACCTGGCCGAGTGGACCTCTCCTCTGGCGCGCGAGGACGCCGCACGCGAGGCGGAACTCCGTTCCAAGGCCGCCGCTCTCACCCTGCGCGAGTACGCCGACCCCTGGATCCAGAACCGCCACAACCGCAACGGCCAACCCCTCAAGGCGCGCTCCCAGGCCGACTACCGGCGGCTGCTGAAGGCCAAGATCTATCCCACCTTCGGCGACACCGAACTCAAGGACATCACAAAGGAGGACGTCCTCGCCTGGTACCGCACGATAGCCAAGACCCCGACCGAACAAGCCTCCGCGTACGCCCTGCTCCGGACGATCCTGACCACCGCCGTCGAAGACGAACGCATCTCCGTCAACCCCTGCCGTATCAAGGGCGCCGGCAAGGCGCCGGTCAAGCACCGCGTCGAGATGGTCACCAGCCAACAACTCGCCCAGCTCCACGACGCCATGCCCGAGCGCTATCGACTCACCGTCCTCCTCGGCGTGTGGTGCACCCTGCGGATCGGCGAGATCCTCGAACTTCGCCGCGGAGACGTCAGCATCAACCACAGCAAGGACAAGGACGGGACACCGATCGCGATCGGCGTCCTCCACGTCCGCCGATCCGTCCAGCACATCGAAGGCGAAGCCGTCATCGACACACCCAAGACCGCCGCCGGCGCCCGCGAGGTCCACATCCCACCCGCACTGATCCCCGACGTGGAGACACACCTGGCGCTCTACACTCTGCCCGGACGGATGGGGCTCCTGTTCCCCTCTGGCACAGGCAACCCGCTGCACCACCGGACCTTCGGGAATTGGTGGAACAAGGCCCGGATCACCGCGGGCAGACCGAATCTGCGCTTCCACGACCTGCGCCATACCGGAGCCACGATGGCCGCCCAGTCCGGCGCGACCCTCAAGGAACTGATGGACCGACTTGGCCACACCACTCCCAAGGCGGCTCTGGTCTACCAGCACACCGCCGCGGACCGCGATCAGCTCATCGCGGAGCGTCTGTCGGCCCGCATGTCAGAACACTGAAAGTGCTGGGCAACGCACCTGAGTTCGCTCGGCAAACCCTCCGCGGCCGAGTGTGGTCGAGCACTTGAAACACGGCGCTGCCGCGTCCAGGCGCGACTGCTGACCGGATGTCTAGTCGCGCCGCGCCCGTCGATAGCCGGCCCGAGGCCACGACGCCATGGGGTGAGGGCTGCGCGAGGCTCACAGTCCACCCGCGCGCCACATTTCATACTCGTGTCGGTCCTCATGCCCCATGAGGATGATGAATGAAATACAAACCTTGAGGACCGAGCGCCGTCGCGTAACGATTGCTCCATCGCCGATTAGCCGAAGGAGGCCAAGATGTTCCCTACCCGTCACGCAGTGAGCCGCTTCCAGGAGCGCGTCGCGCCAGTGTCCGCGGCGGAGGCCTTCCGTCGTCTTGAGGAGCTTGGCCGCCACTCAAAGGTGCGAGCCACCCCCCGGTGGTGGACTGACGTGGCTCCGCAGCCTGGGTTGTTGTTCGGGTACCCGGCGGAGCTGCCCGGCGTCTGCCTGCTCATCAAGGACGACGCGATCATCACGGTCTACGAGCGCTCGCACTGCCGTCAGTGGCAGGCTGAGGCGGAGGCTTATGGCGCTGGCCATCCGCTTCACAGGCGCCAGGCATACCGGAGGCCCTCGGCAGGTTCGATGATGAAGGACGCAGCATGAGCGTGGGTGGTAGCGGAATCCCCCGTCTCCAGCACCTCTCGTATCTGGAGGTCGGCGCGCTGCAAGTACGCGAAGGAGCGTCGTTCGAGCAGATCCGTCGAGCCGTCGTCAGCCAAGCGGCGGATGTGGAGCGCGAGAATGACCTGGAGGGCTCGTATGACCAGCTCGCTTGGGAGCGCGTGCGCTCAGACCCAAAGCGCCACGTTCACAACACCGTCGACGTACTTAAGGAGCTGATGCGTCTCGGTTGGGTCGAGCCTGCGGTGCTGCCATCGGGTCCCAGTTCTGCCTACCTCCACACCAACTCCAAGTTCGATCTCACCCCAGACGGCGAACGCTGGACAGCACTGGCTGGAACCAGCCAAGTGCAGGCCTACAACGAGCTGACGGCAGCTCTAGTCCAATCGCATCCACAGTTTCAGGGGTTCCTTCAAGCAGTCGGCGTCCTTGGGGAAACCTCCCCCGGCTACCTGACGATTCCCATCTACCGATTGCCAGACAACATGCCGTTCTCGGAGAACAGGTTCCTCGACGACGCGATCCAGTTCACCACCGAGGCGGCGGGCACCGGCACGCTCGGGTGGCGGGCTAGCGCCGACGAGATCGATCAGGGCATGCGCGAATACGTGTCGCGGATCGTGGCACGCGCGGCATCCAGACCCAAGGTCCTGACACGGAAACAGTTCGTCAACGTCTGCGAAGAGGCAGCGTGCAAGGTTGCGTTCAACGCTGCCGGCACTCGCCTCGACTACATCACGATGGAGCTGCTTCGCCGATGGACCCGTTTCCTCGGCCTAGCGACTTTCAGTTACTACTCGCCCGGACCCTCTGCCTTACGCCTTTGGTCAACTGCCCGCGCCGAGGCCTCCGATGGACGGCTCCTGATCAGCCGCCGCGTGGGTCGTGACTTTCGCAAGGACGCGATGCTGCGCCTCCTGCAAGTCTGGCAACCCCTACGAGCCCAGGCGGGGATCGGGATGTACGTGCCAGTGTGGACGTTGCGCGCCGCCGCGTGCTGGGAGTTTCGGATACACGACGACGAGTTCGACCGGGCGGTCATAGAGACGATCGCGGGCGAGTACCCCGAGGTCCCCTTCGAGATCCATCTCGACCAAGCGTCAGTGGGTGGAGTGCCAGCGTCGGTGCGCCCACTGGTCGTTCCGACCAACAGCGGCGTCAAGCGCGCATTCAACGTTATCAACCTGACCCTTTCTACGGACCGATAGGAATCACCGTGACCGAATCCCGACGCGTCGCTGGCCAAGTCTGGCTCAAGCGAACCTGGAATCTTCGCAACAACCCCTTCCCTACAACAGGCATCGCCCGACTGGGCGGCGATGACCAACGGGAGAATGGCCTTTTGTACGAACCTGCCGTCAACGCGGACAAGTTCGAGGAGGCGCTCGAGAAGTATGTGCTGGGTGCCGCCTTTTCGGGGCTGCGTTTCGGCTACCTGTGGTCCGTCGGAACAGGACCAGGCGACTCAGACGCCCGCGGCTTCGGCAAGTCGGTATTGATGCAGCACCTCGTGGCCTTCGTCAATGAGGACTACGGCCGTCAGGCGTACCTCGCCTGCGGACTCGACGAGGAGGACGCCCGAGAGGCGCCGATGTGCGCGCTGCTGACGAGCTTCGACACCGCGCAGATTCGGTCGTTGAATGCTGCGCTCTTCACAGCTGTGGAGTTCGCGGTCGACTTCTTTGAGGACGGCAAGCTTCCGCTCGCCGCCAACTTGCGAGAGCAACTCGTCCAACGGATCGGCACCGAGGATCTCGCTGCGATGGTGTCGGCGGTCATTGACGTGAATCGCTCCCTAAAGGGCCGCACCCTCGGGCCGCCCAACATGCAACTCGTCGAAGCCCTCTGCTCGGCCGATCGCGACGATGCCGCGGATCTCCTGGACGCGGTCAAGCCGGCAACCCGGACCCGAAACGGGGGTGTCTTCCTGTCTACGTTCCTGCTGTTTGCGGCGGCAGCTGGCATGAAGCACGTGCTCCTCTGCTGTGACCAACTCGAGGACCTCGCGAGCCCGACCACCGCAAAGCAGAAACGAGACCTTGAAACCGAGCGGTTCCGCGACGTCATCCTCGAGACCCTGCCCATGGCCGACATGCTGAGCGTCGTCGTGACCATGCACCCGAGAGCCGCCCTCACAATCGGGACCGCCTGGCAGCTTGCGGACCTCCCTCCGTTTGAGATCACCGAGGCCAACCGACACCGTGTCGTTGTCTTGCCGCCCCTCCACAGCGCGAACGACGCGGAGAAGCTCCTGGTGCGTTACCTCAACGCCGCACGCAAGGAGGGCGACGGCGGGGCGAGGGGTCTCCATCCATTCACGGATGAGGCAATCGTGGCGCTCTTCGAGCGGTCGAACCGCAAGCCCAGAGACATTCTCCGAAAGGCCCATGGGCTCGTTGAGGCGGCCGCATCTGACAACGTGGACGTAATCGACGACAGCGGGGTAATCAGATACCTCGATGCCATAGGGCCCGAAACAGACGACGAGCTCGGGTTCGCGCCCACGCACACCGCAGCCACCAGCCTCGACTGGAGCAACGGATGACCGACCTCGCAGAGCTCGCCCTCGATCTGTTCCTGCTGGGACACGAGTACCGCAGCCGCGGCCTCGCGGGCGATGGGTTCGGGTTCGAGCGGCTCGTCCGGTCCCATCTGGACGGGCGCGGCATGCCCAACTCTTCTGGCTTCCGGGTTTTCGGCCAGCATTCTCTGTCGGGGCTATATCACCAGATCGACGAGCAGACGCGCTGCGAGCAGGTGCATGTTGTCGGCGAGTGGAAGGCTTACCGTGGACGCATCCCGAAGAACGACCTGCTCCGCTTCAAAGCCGTTACCGACGACTACTGGATGAGCCCAGAGGCACAGCACCGTGTCCCGGTCGTGAGAATCTTCGGAGGAACTGGCACCGTGACCGACGCGATGCGCGTTTATGCCGCGCAGTGGGGCATCGTCCTGGTCACCCCTGACAGGTGGCCCATCCCCGTGCTCTGCCACGATCGTCTCGTCTGGAGCGTTGGCGACAGTGATACACCGAGTGTCACCAGCCGGCGCGCCCTGGCCAGCCTCGTGCAACCGATGAACCGCATCCTCGTGCCGGGGCCGCGGGGCGGTTGGACGATCCCCGCCCTGACGAGCGCAGGCAATCTGAAGTCACGACTAGCGCTCTGGTCGTCGCTGTCAGAGGCCGCGTGGGAAAGCTGGAACGATCGCAGACCGGCCAGCTTCGAGTGGCTTCTCGCGCACAGGGGAATCGGGATGCCGGCGGCATGAAGACCTGCGTTGCGTGCGGGTACATCTTGAGCCCTTGGGAGGGGTATTGCCTTTGTACCGGCACCCACTTCGACAACCTGCGTGACACCCTCTACGCAGTGGCCTGCAGGGTTCAGCAACCGATTCGGGTGGCGGACTTCGCCCGACTGGCGGACGCCGAGTTGGGCGTGAAGGTCCACCTGCCGAGCGCGTTCGCCACCTTGGGCGCGGACAACCGTCTCTGCTGGGCCGGCCAAGGCATGTACGGCCTACTCAGACACGGGCCCATCCCCGGGCCTCGCACGCTCGAGGGCGCCACCCGAATCGTGCTTCACCTGCACGGACGCCCGTTGACCATCGATGCGATTGACTTCGTCCTGCGCCAACTGAAGTACCGCTTCAACCCCATCTCTCTTCGTTCCGCCATCTCCCGATCCGCCTACCTGTGGTGGAGCCCGGACGGGCGGGTCGAACCGTGGACTGGGGACGAGCCCTTCGATCTCGATATTCCGCCAGAACCCTCGGCGCTACCTGACCTCGTCCGCTATTTCCAGGATCGGATCGTGGGGGCCTTGGACGACCGATGGGCACGCCTCAGCCTGAACGGAACTCGGCAGGCCTACGGCCTGGAGTGGGAACCCCCACGCGAGGGGGGGAATGTGTAGCTCACCTTCCACCTGGAGCGCCCGTTAAGTTGCACGCTCGCGGCCATGGATACGGCCAAGTTCGTCGACTGGGCATTGTGTACAGTTCCTACGCTGTCTCGCGCGGCCCGTCGACATGTGGGGCGAAGATCAGGTCGCCTCCGGCAGCAAATGCAACGAGTCCGTGTGCGCGGCACGCACAGTGCGGAAGTGGCGCTGGTCGAGAGTGGCGATCCCGACAGTCCCGAGTCGCCGACCAGCGCCGTCACCGGCGCGCCGGTGTTACCCGAGACGGGTCGCCCTCGTCCTTGAATCGACTGGGTTAGCATCTGGCCGTGAGGATCGTCGTCGGAGTCACCGACAGTCGGTGGGCGACGTTCCTTCGCGACCCATCACTCGATCAGCGAGGCGAACTTCTGGCAGCCCTCGCCGCACGGCTTCAAGGCCCTTACCGAAGGCGAGCCGTTCCTCTTCAAGACGAAGCACCCGCGGACCTACCCGGGGCTGGAGATGCCGGGCTACACCCTTGTCGGCGGCGGCTTCTTCGAGCAGTACTTCGAGATGCCGGTGAGTGAAGCCTGGGCCATCTGGGGCCGCGGGAACGGCGCTGATAGCGAACAGGAGCTCCTCCTGCGGGTGCATGCCTACCGCACCTCGAAGAACCACGAGCCGCAACCCGACCCGACGATCGGCTGCGTCATTCTCCGGAACATCTTCTTCGCCGAACCTGGCGGTGAACTCCCCCAACCGCCGAACTGGTCACCCAACAACGTCACGATCGAGGGCTACGAAACGATCGGCCGCGACCGCAAGCCTGACTCGGAGTACGTGCTTGAGGCCTTCCAGCTCCTGCAGGGGCGCGCGCGGGTCGACGTCAACTGGGATTGCGACTTGAGAGGTGTCGAGATCGAGTGGGATGGCCCGAAGTACGGCGCTCCCATCCTCGTGCATCCTCGAATGGGTCAAGGACGGTTCCGGCGGGCGGTCGACGAGGCCTACTCCTACCGGTGCGCCGTCACCGGCAGCAGGACCTACCCGAGCCTTGAGGCCGCCCACATTCGAGATTTCGCGCTGGACGGCGGGCTTCACGCCGTGTCGAACGCACTTCTCCTGCGGTCCGACGTTCACGCGCTCTACGACCGGGGCTACCTCGGCATCGACGCCGACCTGCGTCTTCGGGTCAGCCCGGAGTTGCGCGCGCATGGGTGGAACGGGGTCGAGTTCTACGAGAGGGAGACCGCCGGAATGGTGCTCGTCGCAGCCGTTCTTCATGCGCGTCTTGAGGCGTTCGAGGAAGCCGGGGACTCCGTAGCGGTGCCATTCTTCGAGCGCGCTGCTGGTGGGGTCGATGGACGCACGTCGGCGTTGGTCGGCGAGGACGGCGATCTCGTGGACGAGGTGGGGGTGTTGCGGCCAGCAGGCGGGGATCATGCCGGCGTTGTGGTCCCAGACGTACTCGTGGTTGA
>CAZLJN010000021.1:0-15724 GCA_964559815.1 uncultured Propionibacteriaceae bacterium | reverse complement strand
CCGTGATCACCTCGGTGAAGCCGCGCTGAGTGACGCCAGAGCGGCGATGACCGCGTCTGGATTGTCGGCGTGCACCCAGTGACCGGCCTGGGGCACCACGAGCGGCTCCGCCGCCGGGAAGTGCCGACGGACCGCCGCGAGATCGTCGGGGCGGTAGTAGTGGGAGCGTTCGCCGACGATCCAAGAGGTGGGGCCATCGAAATGCCGCTCACCGGCGTCGGGCCAGCCGGCGAGTTCGGACAGGGAGGCGGCCAGCAGATCGAGGTTGGGCTGCCACGACCAGCCGCCGCGGTCGCGCAGGTTGGTCAGCAGAAACTGGCGGACGGCGGGGCTGGGCACGGCGGCGGCGAGCTGCTGATCGGCTTCGGCCTTGCTGTGCAGGGTGCTGAGATCGATCGCCTGCATGGCCGCGATGTAGGGACCGAACGCGCTCACTTGGCCGGAATCGGTGGGGGAGATGTCCACCACGGCCAGGCCGGCGAACAACTCCGGTCGGGTGAGGGCGGCCCACATCGCCACTTTCCCGCCCAAGGAATGTCCCACCAGCACCACCGGCGCGGGGAGGTCCTCCAACTCGGCGGTCACCGCTGCCGCCATGGACGGGAAGCTGATCTCAGCGGTCCACGGGCTCGCGCCGTGGTTGGGCAGATCGACCAGCACCGAGCCGCCGTGGCCGAGCAGGCCCTGGGCGATCCGCGTCCAGTTGCGACCGCGTCCGAAGAGCCCGTGGAGGAAGACGAAGCGCGGGGGCTGATCGCCCACCATGGTCAGAGCAAGGCCGGTCATGGGCGGCGATTCCAGCATCCGTGATGCCAATGCCGACGTTCGTCGACCGCTGACGCCGAACCGATGCTCGCCTCTCGCGGCCACGCGACCACGTGGGGCGTCCCGACGGTGATGTCTCGACCGCAGCCGGGGCAGTGGTAGATCTTGGTGGCTGCGTCGGCGCTCATCGCCTGCACCATCCACTCGCCATCGCCACGCTGCTCAGACCGCGCGAAAGCGTTGGTGTTGAGCGGCCGAGGTGCGCGCAGATGTTTGGAGGGACGCTTGGCCATGAAGTAGTCCTATGCCACTTCCGTGTCGATGGGCAAGTCGGGGAACTGCCCGGTATGTTGTCCGGGTGCGCCTGATGATTGCTCGTTGCCAGGTCGACTACGCCGGACGTTTGACCGCCCACCTCCCGATGGCCACCAGGCTGATCATGGTGAAAGCTGACGGCTCGGTGTCGATCCATGCTGATGACCGTGCTTACAAACCGCTGAACTGGATGAGCGCTCCGTGCACTCTCAAGATCTCCCCGCCGCCGCCGGACGTGGAGGCGGTGCTGGCGGCCGATGAGGTCGGGCTGACCCAGGTGTGGGAGGTCCGCAACAACGACGGCGACACCCTGCAGATCTCGATCGGCGAGGTGCTGCATGACTCCGCGCACGAACTGGGCATCGACCCCGGACTGCAGAAGGACGGCGTCGAAGCCCACCTGCAGGCGCTGCTGGCAGAGAATCCGGCCACGTTCGGCGACGGCTGGACGCTGGTGCAGCGGGAGTACTTCACCCCGATCGGGCCGGTCGACCTGCTGTTCCGCGACCAGTCCGGCAGCTACGTCGCTGTCGAAGTGAAGCGGCGCGGTGAGATCGACGGTGTCGAGCAGTTGACCCGCTACCTGGAGTTGATGAACGCCGACCCGCTGCTGGCCCCGGTGCGGGGAGTGTTCGCCGCGCAGCAGATCAAGCCGCAGGCGCGCACTCTGGCCGGGACCCGCTCGATCGACTGCGTTCTGGTCGACTACGACGCCCTGCGCGGGTTGGACGACGCCTCCGAGCGGCTGTTTTAGGCGAGGACGCGGGTGCGCCGTGCGCGCGCTCTAGGGCACCGCTGGCAGCCCAGGGATTTCCTCTGCCATCGATGATCGGCACACTGGTCGCATGGCAGAGATCCAGTTCGTACGCCCGGTCGGTCTCGTGGTGAGTCCTGCGTTCAGCCATGTGGCCGTGGTCCCGCCCGGAGCAACCACCATCTACGTGGGCGGCCAGAATGCCGTCGATGACAGCGGTGTGCTCATCGGCGCCGGCGACATCGCTGCGCAGTCGTCGCGTGCCCTGAAGAACGCCGCTCTGGCTCTGGAAGCGGTCGGCGCGACCCTTGACGACGTCGTCCAGTGGACGGTCCTGCTCGTGGAAGGGGTCGACCTGCGGGCGGCCTACGGTGCTATTGCCGCTGAGCTGGCTTCCGACGAGCCGCCACTGGTGGTGAGCGCCCGGGTGGCGGGGCTTGGTGTGGCGGGCGCGCTGGTGGAGATATCGGCCGTCGCGGCCGTCCTGCGATAGGGACGCCGGCGGCTGCGAGGGCGTTGATGCCCCAGCGGTCCGGTGCTGTGGCCTACCGCCGATCGAGGTGGGGCACCAACACTTCGCGGTACAGCAGCAGCAGGGCGGCGGTGATCGGAATGGCCAGGATCGCACCGAGAATGCCGACCAGCATGCCGCCGGCGATGGCGGCCAGCATCACCAGCACCGCCGGAATCTGCACCGAGCGGGCGAAGATCTTGGGGGCGATGAAGTAGGCATCCACCTGCTGGTAGACCAGGAAGAAGCCCAGGGTGATGAAGCCGGTGGTGGGGGAGAAGGTAAACGCAACGATCGACAAGATGATCGTCGCAGTGGTGGTGCCGACGACCGGGATCAGCGCCAGCAGGCCGACCACCACCATCAGGGCCACCGCGTATTCGCCGATCCCGACGATGTTGAGGAAGATCACGGTGATCGTCATCCACAGCAGCATCACCGTGAACAGCCCCGACACGTAGCCACCCACGCGCTTGAACATCTCGTTGGCCAGGTAGCGCACTCGCGGACGGCGCGACGCCGGGGCGAGCTGGTAGATCACGTCCTTGATGCTCGGCAGCGTGATCAGGAAGTACAAGGTGAGCACCAGGGTGATGATCACACTGAAGGTGCCGGTCGCCACTGCTTGGCCGGCGCCCAGCAGGCCGCCGAAGAGTCCGCTGATCCAGGCTCCGCTCGAGACGAACTCCACGGCCTTGTCGATGACCTTGTATTGCTCGTCGAATGCGGCGATCTGCGGGTTCTGGCGCAGGTTCTCCAGGAAGATCGGCGCCTGGGTGACCAGCAGCTCCACCTGTTGAATGATCACCGGGACCAGCGCCCACGTGGCCAGACCGAGCAGGATCAGGGCCACTAAGGCGACGACCACCACGGCTAACCCCCGGCGCAGGCCACGGTTGTGCAGCCAGGTCACCGCGGGGTTCAGGCCGAGCGCCAGAGCGAACGCGAACACCACCAGCAGCAGGATCGAACCCAAGGCGCTCACCGTGGAAACCAAGGCGACTGCCGCCATGGCTCCGATGGTGCCGAAGAAGCCGATCTGGAACGGATTGCGTTCCAGCAGGCTCACTCCGGCCGCATCGTCGGTCGTGCCCGGGTTGAGATCCGGGGGAGTGGGCTGGGTGATCCGGCGCCACCGCCGTAACCACCCCCTGCTGGCCGCATCGACGGTGGGAGAGCCGTCGGCGGGCGTCGACACAGGGACGGAGTCGACGCCTTCGGGCGCGGTATCAGCAGGGGGCACGGTCATGGCTTACTCCGCCTTCTTGCCTTGCTCGGCTTCGACGGCTTCGACGGCCTCGACGGCCTCGACCGCCGGCGCTTCGGCCTCTTCAGCAGCCTCGGGCGCATCGGTGTCGCCGAACTCCATCACCGACTTGCCGGCCAGGGAGTACAGCTCGTTGAGCTGGACGAGGATCGCCTTCTGCCGACCTGCGAGCAGGTCCACGGCGGACTCGAGCTTGGCCTTCTTCTCCTCGGCCACCTTGATCGCCTTGGAGTGCAGGTTCTTGGCCTGTGCCCGCGCAGCCGACACGATGCTGGCAGCTTCGGCCTCGGCGGCCTTCCGCGTCCGCTCGGCCTCGGCCAGGACGGCCTCGCGCCGCTGATCCCAGGTCTGGGAGTCGGACTCGATCTTGGTCTGGAAGGTCGCGGCCTGAGCCCGGGCGGACTCCACCAGGGCCTCCAGGGCGGATGCCGACTCTTCCTGGGCCAGCTTCAGGGAGGCCAGATCGGCTTCCTTCTGCTGGGCCAGAGCGACCTGCTGCTCGGCGTAGTGGCGCTCGGCTTCGGCGAGCTTGACTTCGCACTCGGTGCTGTTCTTCTCGGCGATGAGCTTGGCCTGAGCCTGGGCCTCGGCGATGATCTGCTCGGCTTCGCGCTGGGCGGCCTCGCGGATCATGGCGGCCTGGTCCTTCACCCCGGTCAAATCGGCGGCGTTCTGCTCGCTGAGTTGCTTGCGCAGTTCGGCGAAGGTGTCCACCGACTCGGCCCGAGTGGCCTCGGCGTTGGCGATGGCCTCTTCGGCCTTGCGCTCGGCCTCGACCTCGGCCTGGGCGATGATCTCCTTGGCCTTGTTCTGGGCGGTGGTCATCAGTTCGTTGGCCTGTGCCTCGGCCGAACGCAGCATGCCGCGCGCGTGGGCGCCCAGCTTGGAGAAATCGGTGTCGTCAGCCTTGGCTGCCGCTGCGGCCAGCTGCTTCTGCTGCTGGCGAATCTGCCCCTTGGCGCGCGAAAGCTGCGCCTCTACGTCACGGACATAGGCGTCAACCGCGCCTTTGTCGTACCCGCGCAACGCTTGGGGGAAATTGCCCACCGCTGTTGCGGTTTCGTCAAACAGATCCAAGCCCGCAGTATCGTCGTAGGTCACGCTTGCCTCCCGTAGTCGTGTAGGCCAGCATCGTAGCGGCCCGGCGCCGACTGACGACACCGGGCCACAGCCTCAGATCAGTGCGCGGACGCAGCTGGTTGGACGATCTCCAACAGCACCCCGCCGACGTCCTTCGGGTGGGCGAAATTGATCCGTGAACCGCCCGTGCCGATCTTCGGTTCGGGGTAGAGAAGACGGACGCCGCGCTCACGCAAAGCCGCCGAGGTCCGATCAAGATCGGCAACCCGGTAGCACAGCTGCTGCATGCCCGGCCCGTTCTTGTCGAGGAACTTGGCGATGGTCGAATTCTCGTTCAGCGGCGCGAGCAGCTGGATCTGCGCATTCTCCGCACCCTGGGTGCCGGTGCCCAGCATGGCCTCCTCGACGCCTTGCTCGACATTGGTCTCCCGGTGCAGCACCCGCCAGCCCAGGACTTCGGTATGGAATTTGATGGCTTCGTCGAGATTGGGGACGGCCAAGCCAACGTGATCGATACAGACAAACAGATCGTCGTTGTTCATGGTTCTAGCTTGTCACAGCCGGGTCGCCCAAAACGCCGTCGACCACCAGCTTGGCCTCGGCCTGCACCCGCGCCAGATGTTCGGGCCCCTGCAGGGACTCGGCGTAGATCTTGTAGACGTTCTCGGTACCGGAGGGACGGGCTGCGAACCAGGCCGACGCGGTGGTCACCTTCAACCCGCCGATGGCGGCGCCGTTGCCGGGAGCGTGGGTGAGGATCGCGGTGATCGGCTCGCCGGCCAGCTCGGTCGCGGTGACGTCGGAGGAGCTGAGCTTGGCCAGCTTCGCCTTCTGTTCGCGGCTGGCCGGGGCGTCGATCCGGGCGTAGCTGGACGCGCCGTGACGGGCCTCCAGCGCGGCGTAGAGCTGACTGGGGGAGGATCCGGTGACCGCGGTGATCTCGCTGGCCAGCAGGGCCAGCAGGATGCCGTCCTTGTCGGTGGTCCAGGTGCTGCCGTCGCGGGCCAGGAAGGACGCCCCCGCGGACTCCTCGCCACCGAAGCCCAACTCGCCGGAGATCAGGCCCGGCACGAACCACTTGAAGCCGACCGGGACCTCGACGAGCCGACGGCCCAGGTCGGCGGCGACTTTGTCGATGAGTGAACTGGAGACCAGGGTCTTGCCGATCCCGGCAGTCGGGTTCCACTGCGGTCGGTGGCTGAACAGATATTCGATGGCCACCGCGAGGTAGGCGTTCGGGTTCATCAGCCCGCCGTCGGGGGTGACGATGCCGTGCCGATCGGAGTCGGCGTCGTTGCCGGTGGAGACGGCGAACTTCGAGCGGTTGGCGATGAGCCCGGCCATGGCGTAGGGGCTGGAGCAGTCCATGCGGATCTTGCCGTCCCAGTCCAGCGACATGAACCGCCAGGTGGGGTCGACGGTGGGGTTGATCACGGTGAGGTCGAGCCCGAGTCGCTCGGCGATGTAGCCCCAGTACTGCACCGAGGCGCCACCGAGAGGGTCGGCGCCGATGTGTACGCCGGCGGCGGCGATCGCGTCCAGGTCGAGGGCGTTGCGCAGGTCCTCGCAGTAGGCCGACAGGTAGTCGAAGCGGGTCACCTGGCCGGCGGCGCGCTCATAGGGGACGCGCGGGATCTGGGCGAAGTTGGCGAGCAACTCGTTGGCCCGGGCGGCGATCCATCCGGTGGCGTCGGTGTCGGCCGGGCCACCATTGGGCGGGTTGTACTTGAACCCGCCATCGCGCGGCGGGTTGTGGGACGGAGTGACCACGATGCCATCGGCGCGCGGTCCGGAGTGGTCGCGGTTGTAGGTGATGATCGCCCGTGAGACCGCCGGAGTAGGGGTGAAGTCGGCGTCGTTCTCGGCATGGACGGCCACCCCGTTGGCGACCAGCACTTCGATCGCGGTCCGCCAGGCCGGGCCGGACAACACATGGGTGTCCTTGCCGATGAACAACGGGCCGTTGATGCCTTGGCCGGCTCGGTACTCCACGATCGCCTGGGTGGTGGCGGCGATGTGGGCCTCGTTGAAGGCGACGTCCAGGCTGGAACCGCGGTGGCCCGAGGTGCCGAAGACGACCTGCTGATCGGGATGGGACGGATCGGGAACGAGATCGAAATAGGCGGCGACCACGGCATCGGGGTCGATCAGATCTTCAGGACGGGCCACCTGGCCAGCGCGCTCATGAACCATGGACTCATCTTGCCCTGTCCGGCGTCGGGATTGTCGGACATGCCAGAATGCCACCATGAGTTTCAACCCCGCCGGTGCGATGGACCTGTCCGCAATTGTGGCCGCCGCGAAGGCGCCGCCGCCGCCGGCGGGTGCGGGCTACGTCACCGATATCACCGCCGCCGAACTCGAGCCGCTGGTGGCCTTGTCGGTGAAGCATCCGGTGGTGCTCGAACTGCACTCGCCCCGCGCCAATGGGGCTCAGATGTCGGCCACCCTGGCTGAGCTGGCCAATGAGGCCGGCGGTGCCTATCTGCTGGCCCGCGTGGACGTCGACGCCGAACCCACGGTGGCCCAGGCGCTCGGCATCCAGTCGGTGCCGACGGTGGTGGCGGTCGTCGCCGGCCAACTGGCCCCGCTGTGGCAGGGCACCCGCGGCAAGGACGATGCCAAGGCCTACCTCGACCAGCTGTTGCAGGTGGCCGCCGCCAATGGGGTGATCGGCCGCGCCGATCCGGCCAGCATTGATGCCAGCGCCGGTCCCGATCCCCGTTTCGCCGCCGCCGATGAGGCGCTGGCGATGGGCGATTTCGACAAGGCTGTGGCCGAGTTCGACCTGCTGCTGAACAACGCCCCCAATGATGTCGAGGCACGCGCCGGACGGGCGCAGGCCGCGCTGCTGGGGCGGTTGTCCCGGATCGACCCGGCCGCCACCCTGGCCCAGGCCGAGGAGAACCTCGCCGATGTCGACCTGCAGCTGGCTGCGGCCGATGTCGAGGTGGGCACCGGACGGGCGCCGGCGGCGTTCAGCCGGCTGATTGCCGTGATCGCGGCCACCAGCGGCGACGTCCGTGAACGGGTCCGGCTGCGACTGCTCGAACTCTTCGACACCGTCGAACCCGGGGATCCCGAAGTGCTCAAGGCGCGACGGGCTCTGACGACCGCCCTGTTCTGACCTGCGCTGTTCTGACCTGCGCTGTTCCGGGCCGGGTCGTGATCAGACTCTGGCCTCTTCCTCGGACGGTGCGGGCTGCGCCGAGGTGGCGTCCGGACGCCGGCGCGGGTAGCCGAGCAGCAACACCAAGGCGACCACCGCAGAGATCGCGCTGGCGATGAAGATGCCGAAGAAGCCGGTGTTCAGTGTGCGCACGAACGTCTGCTCCAGCTGCGGGCCACGGGCGTCGATCTCGGCCAGGTAGTTGTTCTTGGCGGTCTCGAAAGCGCCGGGGACGGCATCGCGCAGGATGGTGAGCTTGCGGCTGGTATCGGCCAGATCGGACTGGGCGGTGACGAGCTGGTCGCGGGCGCTGATCAGATCCGATCGGGACGTCTTCGCTGACGAGAGCTTGGTCTCGATGGTGGCCAACTGGCGGCTCAGTTTCGTGCGCTGGGCGGCCAGGACGGCGCGCTGCGCGGCCAGGGTCGCCCGTTGCTGCGTCAGGTTGGACAGCTTGCCGGAGGCCTGATCCAGGGCGGCGTTGAGTCCGATCAACTGACCCTGGTAGCCGGCGATCTGCCCGGTCTTGGCTGCGATCTGGCCCTGCAGGGCGGCCAGAAGTGTGGGGAACTGTGGGTCCGTCGGATCGAGCGCGGCCAGTTGGGTTTTCAGGTCGGCCAGCTCGGCCTGGGCGGCGTGCAGCTGGGCTGTGGTCTGGTCGACCTGGGCCTGCAGCGCGCTGACGCCCTGTCCGGCGCCGTTGACGCCCTTGTTCATGCCGGCCAGGGCGGCGTCCATGCCGGTGATCGCTTTGGTCATGCCCGCGATGCCCGAACGCATGCCGGTGGCGGCCTTGGTCATGCCGTCGATGCCGGAGGAGACCCCGGAGATGGCTTTGGTCAGCTTCTTCTCTGCCGTCGCCAGGTCGGCGCTGGTGGTGGCCAGGCTGGCCAACCCGGTGTTGACGCCGCTGGTGATGTCGGCGATGACCGGCGGGGTCTGGGCGGCGAACTGGCGCTCGGCGACCACTTTGGAGCGGTCCACGATGTTGGTGACGTCGGCGGTCTTGAGGAGTTCGAGCAGGTCGTCGGGCAGGGTGGCGCCGCTGGCCAACGAGGTGTTGATGGTGATCGTCGTCTGGGCGTTGAGGTCGGGGAACTCGACGCCCTTCAGCTTGTCCTTGAGATCAGGATCGGACTTCAACTCGGTGAACTTGGCCTGGAGTTCAGCGGCATAGGGCAGCGCCGGTGCCGAGATCTGCGAGGGCAGCTGGGCGGTCAGGTTGTCGGCAAGTTCGGTGCCGGCGTGGGCCAGGAAGCCCACCAGGAAGGCCGGCGCGATGGTGGTGCCGATCGAGCGGATCAGCGACAAGGTGGCCAACGCCGAGTTCGACTCCGCGTCCGGGGTCTGCGACAGCATCATGTAGTTGATCGGAGAGCCGACCACGAAACCGAGCCCCAGACCCATCAGGGCCAAAGTGATCAGCACGCTGGCCCAGGACGGCGCCGGGATCGCCCAGAAGGCGCCCACCAGGGCGGCGATCACCGAGACCCCGAACCCGGTACCGACCACCACCTGGGGGCCGAAGCGGTCGGTGAGCTGGCCCGACAGGGGAGCGCCGATCCCGGAGGCGAGACCGAGCACGATCACGAAGTAGCCGCCGCTGCCGGTAGGAATGTGCAGGGCGTTCTCGGCGAACTGCGGGACGAAGACCACCCCCATCAGGATCATCCCCGACAGGAACGACAGCAGCAGGGTGACCAGGATCGGACGCCGGGTGAAGTAGGCCAGGTTGAGCACCGGGTCCTCGGCACGGCGCTCCACGGCGATCAACACCGGGAGCAGCACCAAGAAGGCCAGAAGGAACGGATAGACCTCGACGCTGCGCAGGCTGGTGCCCAGGTCGAAGTAGTCGATGTTGCGCAATCCGTACAGCAGGCTGGTGACCATCGCGACCACCACGGCGATGCCGAGCAGATCGATCCGGGCCACGCTTTCGGCCTTGTGATTGGGCAGAACCAGGAACCCGGCGATGATGATGAACACACTGATCGGGACGTTGACATAGAAGATGAACTGCCAGTTGTGGTCGCCGAAGATGTCCAGGATCAGGCTGCCGGCGCTGGAGCCGAAGATGTTGGCCACGCCGTACACGCCGCCGACCAGCCCGAGTGCCAGGCCGCGCTTCTCTTCGGGCACCGAGGTGCCGAACTCGGCGGTGGCGATCGGGACGATGCCGCCACCACCGATGGCCTGAATGGCGCGGGCGGTGAGCAGTAGGGAGAAGCTGCCGACGTCCTGGCTGAGGCCGGCGGCCAGCGAGCCCAGTCCGAACAGCGCGATGCTGATCAGGTAGATCGGCTTACGGCCGAAGCGGTCGGCGAGTTTGCCCATCACCGGAATGGCGGCGGCGTAGGCCAGGGTGTAGATGGTGATCATCCAGATGCCGGTGGCGTCGTCGACCTTGAGGTCGTTCTGGACGATGGTGCGAGCCGGGGTGATGATGCCGGTGTCGATCGCACCCATGAAGATGCCCAGCAGGTACACGGCAAGCAAGGCGCCGAAGCGTTTCGGTGCGGATTGCGCTGTCATGGGTGGCTCCTCTGCAAACTCTTAGCAGCAGGCTAACCATAGATGGGGGCCGAAGTATTCCCAACTGCGGCGTTTCGGCGATCCGAGGTCAGCTGATCTGCTGGCCGGCCTCCAGATACAGGGTGCGTCCCTGCTCGCGAGCAGCCAGCGCAGCGCGCAGCCGTCCCTGAGCGAAGGGCGCCATGGTGGCGGCCGCCTCATCGGGCGGCAGCCAGTGGGCGGCACGGATCTCGCGTCCGTCCGGCTGCAGGGAACCCACCTCGAGAAAGGTGCCACCGTCGAAGACCAGCTCCACGGCGTCCTCCCACCCCAAGTAGGGAGCCAGCCAGTCGACCACCAGCAGCGGCCCCACCGCGACGGCGATCCCGACCTCCTCCTCAGACTCCCGTAGGACGGCCTCGCGCGGGCTTTCGCCCGGCTCGACGATCCCGCCGGGCAGCTCGAAGTCGGGCTTGAAGGTGGTCTCCAGCACGCACACCCGCTGGTGCTCATCGGTCAACAGCAGATGGGCGATCACCCGCTTGCGGGCAGTGACGGTGTTCATCACCGCGGTGAAGGCGTGCCGATCATCGATGCTGTCGGCCCGCAGCAGCGCGTAATGACATTGGTCACCGCCGCCAGGCAGGCGGTCGCGCAGGACGCCGTCCAGCCGGAACCCGAGGCGGTGCAGAGCCCGGCGCAACGGCCAATCCTCGGCCGAGACCAGCGTCTCCACCCGTCGGACGTCCGCCTGGGCGAAGGCGTCGCTACGGGCTTGCTGCAGCAGGACGTCCAGGTCGGGGTCGTCCGCGACGGCGGTGGCGTCGAGCAACGCCACCCCGTCGCGGATGCTCAAGTCGACCGACGGGCTCAAGACTGCTCCGCCGCCTTGGCGAGGTACACCGCCGCCAACGGAGGCACCACGATGGTGGCGCTCGCCGGGAAGCCGTTGTGCGGCTCGGCGACTGCGGTCACCTCGCCCAGGTTGCCGAAGTTGTCGGTGCCGTCGTAGATCCCGGAATCGGAGTTGAACACCTCGGTCCAGGTGCCGGTGGCCGGCAGACCGATCCGGTAGCCGGTCCATGGCTCGGAGGAGAAGTTGATGATCGCCGCCAAATGGTTGCCGGACGCGTCGGCGCGCACCCACGAGAAGGTGTTGCCCGAGTAGTCGTCGGCATTGATCCAGCGGAAGCCGTCGGGCGAGCTGTCCAACTCCCACAACGCCGAATGTTGGCGGTAGAGGGCGTTGAGGTCGGTGAACATCCGCTGCAAGCCGTGGTGGCCCCACAGATCCGAGACCCACCACTCCAGGCTGACTGCTTCGTTGAACTCGCTGCGTTGTCCGAACTCGCAGCCGGCGAAGATCAGCTTCTTGCCAGGGAAGGCCCACATGAAGGAGTAGAACGCCCGCAGCGTGGCGAATTGGCGCCAGGCGTCCTGGGGCACCTTGTTGATCATCGAACCCTTGCCGTGCACCACCTCGTCGTGCGAGATGGGTAGCACGTAGTTCTCCGAGTAGGCGTAGACCATGGCGAAGGTCATCAGGTTGTGGTGGTACTGCCGGTTGATCGGCTCCTCGTGCAGGTAGCGCAGGGAGTCGTTCATCCAGCCCATGTTCCACTTGAAGCCGAAGCCCAGGCCGCCGTCGTGGACGGGCTTGGTGACGCCGGGGAATGACGTGGACTCCTCGGCGATCATCACCACGCCGGGCACGCGCTCATACAGGTGCTTGTTGACGTAGCGCAGGAAGTCGATGGCTTCCAGGTTCTCCCGTCCGCCATAGATGTTGGGCACCCATTCGCCCTCTTCGCGGGAGTAGTCGAGGTAGAGCATCGAGGCGACCGCGTCCACCCGCAGCGCGTCGATGTGGAACTCGGTCACCCAGTACAAGGCGTTGGAGACCAGGAACGACTTCACCTCGTTGCGGCCGTAGTTGAAGATGTAGGTGCCCCAGTCCTTGTGCTCGCCCTGACGGGGGTCGGCGTGTTCGTACAGCGCGCTGCCGTCGAAGCGGCCCAGGGCCCACTCGTCCTTGGGGAAGTGGCCGGGCACCCAGTCCAGGATCACCCCGATACCGGCCTGGTGCAGGCGATCGACCAGGTAGCGGAACTCGTCGGGACGTCCCAGGCGCGACTGCGGCGCGAAGTAGTTGGTCACCTGATAACCCCAGCTGGGTTCGAAGGGGTGCTCGGTGACCGGCATGAACTCCACATGGGTGAAGCCGGCCCAGGAGACGTACTCGACCAGTTCGTCGGCCAGCTCCAGGTAGGTCTTGCCTTTGCGCCACGAACCCAGGTGCAACTCGTAGACGCTCATCGGTTCGGCGTGCGGACGAGACGCGGCGCGCTTGTCGATCCACTCCTGGTCACCCCAGGCGAATTTCGAGGTGTAGACGATCGAGGAGTTCGCCGGGGCCTGCTCTGCGAAGAACGCCATCGGGTCGACCTTCTCCCGCCAGACGCCGTCGCCACCGAGGATGTTGTACTTGTACATCGCACCCTCGCCGACACCTTCGACGAACAACGCCCACACCCCGGAGCCCGGCACCAGGTGCATGGCGTCGCCGGTCCACCAGTTGAAGTCGGCGTTGATGCGCACCTCGCGGGCGTTGGGTGCCCACACCGCGAACCGGGTGCCGCGTACCTCACCGCGCTCATCGTCGAAGACGGTCACCTCATGGGCGCCCAGGCGCCGCCAGCACTCGGTGTCGCCACCGCTGTGGAAACCCTCCAGGTCCCAGCCGGTCAGTCCGCCGTGGGGATCGTGTGCCATTGAGGTCTCCTCTACTCGTTCTCCCGGCCAGGGCCGGTGAGTTCATCTTGGACTGTTTGCAGCGGGATGTGGACCCATTCGGGTCGGTTGCTGGTTTCGTAACGCACTTCGTAGACGGCCTTGTCCAGCACGTAGGCGCGCAACAGGTCGTGGGGAATCGGGTCGCCGTCGGCGTAGCCGTCCAGGAAGGCGGCCGAGGCCTGTGCCGTCCAGGCCCGCACGGCAGCCAATTGCGGGTTTGCCTGGGCACCGCGGACGTAGTCGAAGCTGCGCAGCGCCCCGGCCACGTCCCGCCACGGTGAATCGGGACGATTGCGTGCGGCGGCCGGCACCAGCGGCTCGCCTTCGAAGTCGATCAGCACCCAGCCGGCCCCGGCTCCGCGGTACAGCGCCTGCCCGAGGTGGAAGTCGCCGTGGATCTGATGCGCCACGACATCAGTGCCGGCGATGGCGGTGAATGCCGCTGTCAGGGGCTCAGCCAGGGCGGCGATCGCGGGCAGTTCGGTGGCTGCCTGCCGCAGCCGCTCACCCATGGCCGCGGCGAGTTGGTCGCCGGGGATCGTGATGGCCCCCGGATCAGCGCCGGACGCCTGCGCCAACCGTCGGTGGACGGTGCGCAGGGCACGACCCAGAGCCGTAGCCGGCTCGCGGAAGTCGATGCCTTCGCGGCAGGCCGCGGTGGCCAACTGCCAGCCGTCACCGACCGAGGAGATGAACTCCATCACCACTCCGCTGAGGGCGTGGTGATCGGTCCAGGTGGCGCCGAAGACTCGTGGAGTGACCCCGGTGTCAGCCAGCCGTCCCAGCAGTTCCACTTCGCGCTCGGCGCCCGGCTGGGGCCGACGCAGCACCTTGAACAAGGCGTTGTCGGCGATCCGGACACTGCTGTTGGACTGTTCCACTCCCAGCGGTTGGGGGCGCGGCCAAAGGACGACGATGGCGTCGATCTCGACTGCGGCCAGGTAGGCGGCGAAGGCGTCCGGGTCGGCGGTGGCGTCGCTGAGGGCGACCCTGCCCAACTCGGGGAGGTCGACGACGGCCAGGGTGAGGCCGTCCACGCCGTCGGGCCGGTAGGCCGAGATCAGGTGGTAGGTCTCGGTGCCGCCGTCGGTGTAGGTGACCTCGGCGAACTCCTCGCGGACCGCCGGCCACGCCCCGACCGGCGTCGCCCACGGCAGCGGCCGGACGACGACGCCGGCGATCGTGCGGTGTTTGCCGGCGAACCAGCGCATGCGCGGCAGCAGGTGCTGCCAGACGCCGGAAGTGGGCATGGTCGGTCAGCTTCGAACGACGTGCAGGATGTGCGCCGGATTGGCCGGCGCCAGCCGGACGAAGTTGTCGTAGCCCCAGGTGAAGGTGTGGCCGGTGAGTTCGTCGCGCACCTGAACCGCCTCCGGAGTCAGCCCCAGGGCGGCGTAATCGAGCTTCACCACCGTCTCCACCGTCTGGTCGGGGTTCAGGCTGCAGACCACGATCATCGCATCGTCGCCGTCGCGCTTGACGAAGGCGAGAATGTCGTCGTTGGGGGCATCCAGGAAGTGGATCTGCCGCAGTTGCTGCAGCGCCGGGTGCTCGCGACGGATCTGGTTCAGTCGTCCGAGCAGCAGATTCAGATTCGGCTCGGCGGTGTAGTCGCGCGGCCGGTACTCGTACTTTTCCGAGTCCAGATACTCCTCGCCGCCGACCTTGAGCGGGGCGTGTTCGAACAACTCGAAGCCGGAGTACACCCCCCACGCCGGCGACAGAGTGGCCGCCAGCACCGCACGAATGGCGAACGCTGCCGGGTTCCCCGACTGCAGGAAGGTCGGGTTGATGTCGGGGGTGTTGACGAAGAAGTTCGGCCGGAAGAAGGCGTCGGTCTGCCGCGACAACTCAGTCAGGTACTCGGTGAGCTCGGCCTTGGTGTTGCGCCAGGTGAAGTAGGTGTAGCTGGAATGGAAACCCACCTTGCCCAGGGCATGCATCATTTCCGGCTTGGTGAACGCCTCGGCCAGGAACAGCACGTCCGGGTCGGATTGGCGCAACTGGTCGATGATCCAGGCCCAGAACTGCACCGGCTTGGTGTGCGGGTTGTCGATCCGGAAGATCTTCACCCCATGCGAGATCCACAGCTTCAGGATCCGCAGCACCTCGGTGTAGATGCCCGCCGGATCGTTGTCGAAGTTGATCGGGTAGATGTCCTGATACTTCTTCGGCGGATTCTCCGCATAGGCGATGGTGCCGTCGGCGCGGGTGGTGAACCACTCCGGGTGGCTCTTCACCCACGGGTGATCGGGGGAGGCTTGGAGGGCGAAGTCGAGGGCGACTTCCAGGCCGAGTTCGGCGGCCTTGGCGACGAACCGGTCGAAGGAGTCCCAATCGCCGAGGTCGGGATGAATCGCATCGTGGCCGCCCTTGGCCGAGCCGATCGCCCACGGTGAGCCCGGATCGCCGGTCTCGGGGGTGAGGCTGTTGTTGCGACCCTTGCGGAACGCGGTACCGATCGGATGGATCGGCGGCAGGTAGATCACGTCGAAGCCCATCGCGGCGACCTCGGCCAGCCGCTGGTGGCAGCTGTCGAACGTGCCGGACGTCCACTTC
>CAZLJN010000020.1:0-15792 GCA_964559815.1 uncultured Propionibacteriaceae bacterium | reverse complement strand
GCGGCGATGGCCTTCTCCAGCGTGTTCGTGGTGCTCAACAGCCTGCGGCTGCGCGCCTTCGGTCCGCTGTCGCGATAAAGGATTGACGAAACCCTCACCGCCTGCGTCCTGCCTGAGTTAGAACTCGGTACTGCCGCGGCGTGGCGCCGCGGGTGAGGGGGAGGTTGTGGTTCGTCGGCTCACGTCGTCCGGTGCGGTCAAGCTGTGGATTCTGGGGGCAGGGGTGACGCTCCCGGTGTGCGCGATTCAGCGTGCGGACGCCGCCGTCACGATGGTTCTGCTGGCCGCGTTCTTGATCGGATTCGGAGTGTCGGCGGTGGCCCGATACCGGCGGGTCAGCGCCTGGACGCGCGGCGCGGTGCCGGCGGAGTACCGCGACGGCGCGACCGCGTGGGCCACCATTCGTGGCTACTACCGGGTCAGCGAGCGATTCGGCTCGGCGCCGGTGATGCGTTTCCAGGTCACCGTCCATGCCCCCGAAGGGGAGTTCGTCTCGAAGATGGAAGTCCTGGCGCCGGGGGCGCCGTTGGACGAGTTCGCGCTCGGCCAGACGTATCCGGTGCGCTACCTGCCCGAGGCCCTCTCGTGGGTGGCCTACGACACCACTGCTGCGGCCGACAGCCTCCCGGCCTACCCGAGTGAGACGGTAGGTGATCTGCCTGACGAGGCCGGCGAACCTTCCGGGCTGGTGATCTCCGAGGTCCCCGCCGACGAGCCGAGGTTCAATAACTACCCCTCCTCGCCGCAGGAGCGCCCCGCTCCCTAGGGCGCGCAGTATTCCGCCAGCCCGCCGAGCCAGCAGTGGGTTCGCGATAAAGGATCGACGACAACCACGCCACGCCCAGGCCGAGGAGGTTAGAAAAAGGGCGTCGCAGCCCACTCGGGAGTTGCGCTGACTTCTCGGGGGTAGGACGTGTTTCGCAAGCTCACCTCGTTGCCGGTCATCGTGACCTTGGCTATCGGCACGCCGCTGTTGGCGGTGCTGATGGGGGCGGTCCTCCAACTCGGCGCGTCCACTGTCGCTGCGGTGGTCGGGCCGCTCGGGGTGCTGTTCATTGTGGTGACGGTGGTTCGGAGCCGACGGACGACTGCGTGGCTGCGGGGCAAGGTGCCCTGGGAATATCGCAATGCCCCCACCGCGTGGGCGCTGATCACCGAGGCCGAAGGGACCCCGGAACGGCTCAACAACCAGCCGGTGATGCGCTTCCGGATGAGGGTCTACGCCCCCGAAGGCGAGTTCGACTCGGTGATGTACGCCCTGCTGCCGGTCTACCCGGCCAACCACTTTCTGACCGACGCGTATTACCCGGTGCGCTACCTGCCCAACGACCACTCGGAGGTGGCCTACGACACGACCCCGGCGGCAGGAAGACTCGGCCCGCGTCCTAGGTGGGGGACGGTCGCGGAACCGTCGGTGGTGAGTGGCGACGTTCCGAGTGAGGGCGGCTTCACCAACTATCCGTCGTCGGGCGGTGCCGACCCGGTGAGCAGGGCGGTGCTGAATGCCGCTGGTGTTGATCCCGCCGCGATGGTGCGTCAGCTCTTCCCCGACCGGTTGCCCGGGCAGGCCCTGGTGCGGGCGCAGCGAGCCACCGGCCAATACCGCGGGACGTTGGCCGAGACCGAGTTCGACCTGACGATCACGCCGAAGGCTGGAGCCCCCTTCGACGTCACGGTCACCAAGTGGTTGCCGCCGGAACTGGCGGCGCAGGTACCCGCGGGCTCGACAGTGGCGGTCTATTACTCGCCTACCTCGCCGAGCGAGGTCTCGATCCAACTGACCCCCGTGTCCCACACCGACGTCATCGGCTGATGGCGCGACCGCGTCGACCAAGCCTCGAGCGTCCCGACGGCGCAAGCCTGGCGGCGTCGGAGGTTGCGGTGACGCCCCTCCAAGAAGTGTCGCCAGTGGTGACCCAGAACCAGGCGCCGGAGGTGCCCCGGAGTGAGGTGCCGGAGGTGCCGACAGTGGTGACCGATCCCGGTCAGCCAGCGGACGCACCCAGTTTCGTGAGCCCGGCGCCGCTACCCGATGCCGCGTCTGCGGGCGAGGGTCAGCCCTGGCTGCCGCCGCTCAGCCACTCCGCCGAGGGTGCGTTGTAGACGGCGCTCACGCGACGGCCGGGGAAGATCCGGCGGCCGAAGTCGGGGTTGATGTCGGGCGTGCCCTGCACCGGGCGTCCGGTGGCCAGAGCCTCGTAGAGCTCGATGAACTCCCGCGACTGGTTCGCGATCGTCCATTGGGCGGCGAGTTCCTGGGAGCGCCGGCGGGCGCTTGCGACGAAGTCGGGGTCCTCCAAGGCGTTGATCATGCCGATCATCGCGCCGGCCAGCGAGACCGGGTTCGGGCGGGCCAGGATCGCGTTCACGCCCGGGTCGACGACCAGTCGCAGCTCGTGATCGACCATCACGAACGGCAAGCCGGCGTGCGCGGCCTCATGCAGCACCAGTGCCTGTGTGTCGGTCATGGAGGCGAAGACGAACGCATCACCGGAGGCGTAGTAGGCACCGAGCTTCTCCCGGGGGATCTGCCCGGGCAGCTTCACCCCGCCGTGTCGCGCGGCCCGCTGCAGTTTGCGTCGCAGGCTGGTGGGGGTGTTGCGCCATTCGCCGACGATCATCAACTCGGCGTTGGGCACCTGGTCGCGCACCAGCTCGAAGGCGTCCAGCATCAGGCCGATGCCCTTCTCCAACGAGATTCGTCCGACGTAGATCAGGCGTGGGCCGCGCGCCTTGCTGATCGGGGGCAGGACGGGCAGGGCGTCGGTGCCATTGGGCACCACCCGTACCAAGGCGTTCGGGGCGATCTCCAAGACGCGACGTGCGGTCTTGTCTGACGGTGTGGTGACCAGATCGGCGTCGGTGAGCATGTTGGCGGCCAGATTGAGCAGATCCACTTGGGCGCCGCCACGGCGGGGACGCTTGAACCGCTGCTTGCGCAACTCCGTCCAGGACTGCTTGCCCTTATAGGTCAGCACTTTGTAGGCGGCGTTGAGGAACGGCATCAGGTGCCAGTAATGCTCGGCGTAGGCCTCCAGATCGGTGTGCCAGGTGACCACCATCGGCTTCCCGGTGCGCTGGGCGACCCACATGCCCAGCAGGCCGATCGGGCCGAGGCCGTGCACATGGATGACGTCTGGGGGATTGGCCACCATCTGCGCGAGCCGGTAGTCGAAGTCCTGACCCAGGCTCAGTCGAATGCCGGCCCCCGGGATGGGCACGCTGGGCAGCCGGATCTCGCGGCGGTCGGGGTTCTTGGCGTGCGGATTGGGGCCGTCGGCTTCGGGGGCGACCAGGAGCACCTTGTGCCCGGCGGCCAGGACCTGCTCCTCCAGAAAGTGAACCGCGTAGAGCAGGCCGGAATGTGACGGCCCGTAGTTGTCGGTGAACTCGGCGATCGTTAACGGACGGACCAATTCGCCAGTGACGGCCCGTTCGTCGATGCGCTCGATCTGGTCGGTGATGGCACCCCTCCTCCATAAACCGGGATCCACTGTAGTGCTCCGGCGCACCCTCAGCCGAGGCCAGCCCGGCGATAGGGGTACGCAGGGGGAATCACAGATTCCTGATCACCTGCTCCAGCCGCGTCCCTGCTCACTACAGTCAGCCCCAACACCGCTGAATGGGCGACGAGGGGGACGACGATGGGCAAGCCGACGGCGAGCGAGCGACTGCGGTACTGGTTCGACAACTGGATGTCGCGCGGAACGATCGCATTGATGGGCCTGCTGGGCCTAGCCACAGTGGCGCTGGTGGTCGTGGTCGGCACGCTGGCCTTTCTTTTCCACGCCTTCCCCGACGACGCTGCCGAAGGCGACCTGTTCGATCTGTGGTGGGGCGGCCTGATGCGCACCCTCGACCCCGGCACCATGGGCGGCGACGCCGGCTGGCCTTTCCGGGTGTTCATGCTCACGATCACGATCGGCGGCCTGATCATTGTGGCCAGCTTGATCGGCATCATCTCCGGTGCCTTCGACGACAAGGTCGCCGAACTACGCAAGGGTCGCTCCCGCGTCCTGGAGTCCGACCACACGCTGATCCTGGGGTGGAGCAGCAAGGTGCATTCGATCGTCAACGAGCTGGCCATCGCCAACGAGTCCCGCCGCAAGTCGGCCGTGGTGATTCTGGCGCCCAAGGACAAGATCGAGATGGATGAGGAGATCAAGGCCGCGTGCCCGAACCTCGGCCGCACCTCGGTGATCTGCCGCAACGGTGACCCGAAGAACCTCACCGAGCTCGGCCTGGGCAGCCCGTTCGCAGCGCGCAGCATCATCCTGCTCGCACCGGAGGACTCCGCAGATCCCGACGCCGATGTGATCAAGACCGCGCTGGCGCTGACCAACAACCCGAACCGCGGCGAAGAGAGGCTCCACGTAGTCGCTGAGCTCAGCGATCCGGAGAATCTCGAAGTCGCCAAGCTGGTCGGACGCGATGAAGTCCACTGGGTGCTGGGCCCGGAGGTGATCGGACGGATCACCGTCCAGAGCTGCCGGCAGTCGGGGCTGTCGGTGGTCTACCAGGAGTTCCTCGACTTCGACGGTGACGAGATCTACTTCACCCAGCAGCCGAGCCTGGTCGGCAAGACCTACTTCGATGCCCAGGTGGCCTTCAACAAGTGCGCGGCGATGGGCCTGGTGGTCGATGGCGCGCCGGTGATCAACCCGCCCGCCGAGACCGTGATCGGCACCGACGACCAGATCATCGTGATCGCCTCGGACGACTCCGAAATCGCCTTGGGGGCGGTGCCGGGTTCGATCGATGCCACCGCGTTGGCGCAGTCGGTCGCCGAGAGCAAGCGCGCCGAGCGCACCCTGGTGTTGAACGTGAACGCGGTACTGCCGGTGATGGTCGGCGAGCTGGACCAGTACGTCGCTCCTGGCTCGGAGGTGGTCATCGTCAATCCGGGCGAGATTCCCGACATGCCGGCGGTGGACAACCTCACCGTCACCCACGTCGTCGGCGATCCCACCAAGCGTCCGGTGCTCGACCGGCTGGACGTCGGCGGTTTCAACCACATCATTCTGCTGGCCGACACCGAGAACTACGAGTCCGAGCAGGCCGACAGCCGCACGCTGGTGACGCTGCTGCATCTGCGCGATCTGGCCGAACGCAACGACCTCGACCTGAACATCGTCAGTGAAATGCTCGATGACGCCAACCGCGAACTGGCCGAGGTCGCCCGGGCCGATGACCTGATCGTCAGCGACAAACTGGTGGCCTTGATGCTGTCGCAGATTTCGGAGAACCGGGGTCTGGCCGATGTGTTCACCACCTTGTTCGAGTCCGACGGCAGTGAGGTCTATCTGCGTCCGGCCGAGGCATACGTGCAGCTGGGCACCCCGGTGAACTTCTACGCGGTGCTGGAGGCCGCCCGCCGTCGCGGCGAGACCGCGCTGGGCTACCGCGTCGCCGAGCACGCCCATCACAGCGGCGAGGCCTATGGCGTCCGGGTCAATCCGGAGAAGGGCGACCTGATCACCTTCACCAAGGGCGATCGGGTCGTGGTGCTCGCCGAGGATTGAGGTCTAGGCGCGGGCCAGCCGGACGAACGGCAGCAGGACCACCGCGGGGACGAACAACGTCCACTGCACCAAGGGTGAGATCACCGCGCCGGCGAGCAGGTCGATGCCGAGCATGATCACCACGAAAGCCAGGCAGACCGTCCAGACCCCGGCGACGAGTGGGCGTCCGGTGGAGTCGTTGGCCCGTCCGGCCCAGGCCAGCGCGGCCGGCAGCAGCACGAGCAGCACCGAGGTCACGTGCCACAGGGCGATCGCCAGGCCCCGCGCCTCGCCGGCGAGTCCGGAGGAATCCACCGCGGCCAGGTAATCCGGCGTGCCCGCGAAAATGTGGATCGCGGCGGTGGCCGCGAGGATCGCAGTCGACGTCCACAGAGGCCAGCGGCGGGTGGTGGGTGCGTTCATGATTCCTTCTTCGACGGGATTTCGAGGGCGACCAGGCCGGCGGCCAGGCCGATGCACAGCGGTGAGTAGATCCGCAGGTCGTTGCGGGTGAACTCCGGGGTGGCGGCGTCGGGCGCCAGGAGGGACTGGGCGAGGCCGCCGAAGCCGCGCAGGGCCAGGACGGCGGCGGCCGGGAGAGTGAGCAGGCGGGCGATGCGGCGCACCTGCTCCGAGGTGGCGGTGCGGCCCAGGGCGGCACCGGCGGTGACGGCCAGTGCTCCGGTGACGGCCACGGTCATGCCGGGCGGCGGGAAGTCGCCGGCCTCGGGGACGCCCAGGACGCTGCGGGTCAACGTCGTCGGGTCGCGATAGGGCCAGGTGCTACCGGCAGCCCAGGCCGCGTGCAGGGCCGCGACGGCGCCGAGGACGGCAGCGGTGAGTCCGGCGATCGGGCGCAACCGTCGCAAGGTTCCGGCGTCCTGCGGGGCAGGGCTGAGCAGCCGCAATGCCGCGGGACCCGGAGGAGGGGAGGACGTCATCGGAGCACCTTCCGTACAGAACTGTATGGTGACCATACACACCTGTACGTTAGGCTGGCAATATGGCCTCGAAGAAGCGACTCACCCGCGCTGACTGGGTGCAGGCGGCGATCGCGCTCGGCACCGAAGTGGGCTTCGACAAGATCGCCGTCGACGCGCTGGCGCCGCGATTAGGCGCCACCCGCGGCAGCTTCTACTGGCACTTCACCGACCGTGCCGAGCTGATCGCGGCCGTCCTGGAGCACTGGGAGCAGGTCGCCACGGCGAGCACGATCGATGCACTCAACGGTCTGGAACCGACTGCCGCGCTGGATGCGCTGATCGACGCCGCCTTCGGCGCCACCGCCGAAGAGGACGCGGCCGAGTGGCGGCTGATCAGTGCGGTCGACGATCCGCAGATCGGGCCGGTGGTGGCACGGGTCCATCGGCAGCGTTTGGCCTTCAACGAGCAGTTGTTGCTGCGCCTGGGCGCCACCGCTGACGACGCCGCGCAGACCGCCCGCCTGGCCTACGCGGCATACCTCGGCTCATTGGCGCTGCGGCAATTCGACCCCGACGGCTCCAACCTCGGCCCGGCGGTGAGGCAGTTGCTCGCTCCGCCGTCGGTCGCACCGCGACCGGACCGTCCGACACTCGCTTGAGCTGCCAGATACCTGGCTGACCAGGCCGCCACCGCCGAGTTGCCGTGGTTATCCGGCCCGGTTGGTACGCAATCGGGAGTCGCCGCCGAGTTACCGGGGTTTTCGACCCTCATGCGGCCCTCATATCCCCGACAACTCGGCGCACGTCGTCGTCAGCCTCGAATAGTCGGCTGATAACCACGAGAAATCGGCGGTACCCGGCCAGCCGTCGGCCGCTGACTGAGCCGATCGCGGAGGCCGTGCCGGGCTTCTTCAGTCGTGCAACAAAACGCCCCCGATCGGCGAGCTAGCGCGCGTGTCGCGGCTAGGTCGGCCCGATCGGGGGCGTTTCGTTTCAGGAAGTCAGGCTCCCAGGTTGACCACGCGATCGCAGCGGGTGATCACGGCCGGATCGTGAGTGATCACCAACACCGCCGAATCGGACGTCGTCTGCCAGATGTCGTCCATCAGCGCGGTGGCGGTGAGCGTGTCGAGATGCTCGGTCGGCTCGTCCAGGATCATCACCTGGAACTCGCCCACCAGCAGCCGGGCCAGCGCCACCCGGCGGGCTTCGCCGCCGGACAGTTGGGCACCGGTCTCGCCCACCAGGCGATCGGACGGCAGCTTCAGCCCAGCCCGATCCAAGGCGGCACGGATGTCAGCGGCAGAGGCATCGCGGTTGCCGATCTTGACGTTCTCGGCGATCGAGGTGGTGAAGATGTGCGCGTCCTGGGCCAGGTAGCCCACGCGTCCGCGCACCTCGGCCTCGCCATCGACCGCCGGGATCAGCCCCAGCACAGTCGCTGCCACGGTCGTCTTGCCGACACCGGACGGCCCCACCAGGGCCACCCGCTCGCCGCGAGCCAACTGAAGGTCGAGCCCTTCGACCACCGGCGGCTGACCGGGCCAGCCGGCCGACAGGCCGCGCAGGCTCACGCCGGGATCGGCGACCGGGTCGGCCAGGGACGGCAGATCGCCGGCACCGACCGGTTCGGCGTCCAGGACGGCCTCCACCCGAGCCAGCGCAGCCTTCGCCCTGGTGTGGGTCTGAGCAGCCTGAATCAGCGTGCTGAGGGCCTCATGGAGCGCCAGTGGTGTCAGCACCAGCACCGCCAGCAGGGTGGCCTCCATGGCGTACACCGGGGGCACCGGCTGGTTGATGAAGACCACCTCGCGCATCCAGGTGACCATCCGCGGCGACAGCTGGCCGGCGACCGCCTGGGGTGCGGCGATCAGCAGCGCCGACACCACCGCAGTGCCGGCGGCCAGCACCTGGGCGGCAGAGGCGATGCCGCGCACCCAGGTGGTGCGGGCCTCGTTCACCCGCAGGTGCTCGTCGACGTCCAGCAGCTTGGCCGAGTAGGCGCCGTCGGCGCCGTAGGCGACCAGGTCGGGTGCGGCCTGAGCGATCTCGTGGACGGCGTCGCCCAGGCGGCCACGCAGCGGCACCGCCTCGGCATCCGCCTTGGCCGATGCGCGCTGCGCCAGCCACGGCAGCGCCAGGCCGGCCACGGCGGCGCTGGCCAGGATCGCCAGCGCGGCCGGAACCGAGATGAACGCCAACCCCACGCCGGTGAGCACGATCACCGCAGTGGAGGCGGTGAACGGAATCCACACCCGCACGATCAGGTCCTGGACGGCTTCGACGTCGGCGATCACTCGAGTGAGCAGATCGCCGCGGCGACGTCCGATCAGGGTGGTGCGAGCCAGCCGGGTGTAGGTCTCCAACCGGAGCGCCGACTGCACTCGCATGGCCACGTTGTGACCGGCCAACCGTTCGGCGTAGCGAGCCGCGCTGCGCGAAATCGCGAAGAAGCGCACCGCTGTCGAGGGCACCTGCAGGAACAGCGGCGGCACCAACAGGGCGGCGAAGGCGAGCAGCCAGGCCGACATCGACATCAGGGCCACCGAGGCACCGGTGGCGGTGAAAGCCAGGAAGACCGACAGCGCCAACCACTTGCGCGAGTTGGGCACCGCGTCGAGAAGGCGAGTGAGCAGCGGGCGTCCGTCGTCGACGAGCTCGAGGTCTTCGACCTCTGCCGGACGCGCAGTCTCGCTGGCGGCAGTGTCGTCGGTCACCTCATCGACTTCTTCGGCCGCCACTTCAGGCGCCTCGATGGTGATCACCCGGTCGGCCGCCTTCAGCACGGCCGGACGGTGGCTGACCACCAGCACCGCCACCCCGGACGTCCGCAGGCTGGCCAGCAGGACGGCCTCGGCGTCGGCATCGAGTCCGGCGGTCGGCTCGTCCAGGATCAGCAGCCGTCCGCCGTCGCGTTGGATTCGCAGTAGGGCGCGGGCGGTGGCGATCCGTCGCCGCTCACCGGCAGACACGCCTTCGGCGTTGTCACCGATCTCCTGGGTCAACGTCAGGTCCGGTGCGCCGGCCGCGGCCAGGGCGGCCAGCACCTCGGCGTCGGAGGCGTCGGGACTGCCCAGTCGGACGTTGGTGGCGATATCGCCGTTGACCAGCCCGGGGAACTGACCGACGAAGGCCACCTGGCGACGCCACGCGGTCCAGTCGGTCAGCGGTGCTCCGTTGGCGAACAGCTGCCCGCCGGTCGGGTTCAAGAAACCCAGCAAGGCGTTGAGCAGGGTGGTCTTGCCGCCGCCACTACCGCCGGCGATCGCCACGATCTCGCCCGGGGCGATGTCGAAGTCGATCGGGGCCAGCGCCGGCGCGTTGGCGCCGGGGTAGGTGTGGGTGAGGCCGCGAGCGCTCAGCAACGATCCGGCCGGGACGGTCACCGCGGCGACCGGCTCTTCTGGTGGGGCTTCGACGGTGACAGTCTCGGCAGGCTTCTTGCCGAAGACCAGTGCGGCCGCACCTCGGACGCTCTTGACCGGTTCGGGCTCGTGGGCGTCGATCAGGCCGAAGGCGGCCTCGGCCGCCGCCACGCCGTCGGCGGAGTCGTGGTAATGCACCCCGACTTGGCGGATCGGCAGGTATGCCTCCGGTGCCAGGATCAGGACGAACAAAGCCGTGGCCAGGTCCATCTCGCCGAAGACGACCCGGAAGCCGATGGTGACCGCGATCACCGCGACACTCAGGGTCGACAGCAGTTCCAGAACCATCGCCGACAAGAAGGACACTCGCAGCGTTGCCATGGTCTCGCGGACGTGCGCAGCCTCGGTCCGCTTCAAGCCGCGGGCCTGGGCCTTCGCCCGTCCGAACACCTGCAGGGTGGGCAGGCCGGTGACCAGGTCGGCGAAGTGGTGCGCCAGCCGGGTCTGCACCGCCCAGCGCTTCTTGGTGATGGCCTCGGTGGTCCAGCCGACCAGGGCCATGAAGATCGGAATCAGCGGCATGGTGACCGCCACGATGACCGCCGACCAGAAGTCGGCGGTGAGGATCGACACCCCGATGATGACCGGCACGGTGACCGCCAGCATCAGCTGGGGCAGGTACTTGCTGAAGTACCCGTCCAGGGCGTCGAGCCCCTGGGTCACCAGAGTGATCAGGCCGCCGGTGCTGGCGGGGGAGTCGATCGGGTGCGCCAATCGGGCACCGATGATGTCGCGCCGCAGCTGCGACTTCACCGCAGCCGAGGTGCGTTGGGCGATCCACTGGTGCAGCCAGTTGAGGACGGCTTTGCCGGTGAACACCGCGAGGAGCAGCAGTGCTGCCAGGGGGAGCCCGCCCAAAGCGGAGGCTCCATCAGTCAGAATTCCCGCCACAGAACGCGACAACAGCCATGCCTGACCAAGAGTCAGGATGGCTGTTGTGCTTCCCACCGCGACCCCGGCGACCAGGAAACCCCTGGTCGCCGAGGCCCGACGGAGTAGGCGGGGGTCAATAGGACCCGCCATCATCAACTCGCCAGCGCTACCTCATCTGGCATGTTCTCAACGCCGAGGCGCTGACGGAACACCCAGTAGGTCCACGCGGAGTAGGCGAGAACGATCGGCACGAAGATCACCGCGACGATCGTCATCAGGGTGAGCGTCTCCGGGCTGGACGATCCGTTGAAGATCGACAGCGGGTGATCCGCACGGCTCGCGCCGACGAAGCCCATACCCGGAACCATCGTGGCGAACACGATGACGGCCACCGACAGGATCGCGACCGTGGTCGAGATGAAGGCGATGCCTTCGCGACCGTGACCGACGAACCACCATGCGGCGATCAGGGCGACGGCTGCGACCGCAGTCACAACCCAGCCCACCAGCGCCAGGCCCGGGAACGTGGCCGGGTAGACCAGGTTCTGCCAGACCAGGTAAGCCGCGCCACCGACAATGGCCACCAGGCCAATGGTGGAAGCGAACTTGCGCACCCGATCGTGCAGCTCGCCGGCCTTGGTCTTCAGGGTCAGGTAGACCGACCCGTGGAACAAGAACGCGACGACCAGCACGATGCCGCCCAGCAGGGCGAACGGGCTGAACAGCTGCCAGAAGTACGGGCCAGCGGTGCCGTCACTGATGACGAACAGCTTCTCCATACCGGGAGCCATCATGAACTGATCGGTGCCCGGAATCTTGTTGGCGAGTACCACCGGCAGACCGATGATGAAGTTGGCGAAAGCCACGCCGAACACCAGCGGCACGATGAACGAGCCGATGGCCGCCATCCAGTCGAAGGTGTTGCGCCACTTGGTCTCCGGGTGCTTCGCGCGGTACTCGAAGGAGACACCGCGGAGGATCAGACCCACCAGCACCAGGAACAGGGGCAGGTAGGCGCCGGAGAACAGGGTGGCGTACCAGGCGGGGAAGGCCGCGAAGGTGGCGCCACCAGCGGTGAGCAGCCAGACCTCGTTACCGTCCCAGACCGGACCAATGGTGTTGACCATGACGCGCCGTTCCTTCTCGGTCTTGCCGAGGAAGGGAATCAGCATGCCAACGCCGTAGTCGAAGCCTTCGAGCACGAGGTACCCGATCCACAGCACGGCGATCAGGATCAGCCACAGAACTTGCAGAGTTGCGTAGTCCATTATTCAGCCTCTCAGTACGCGAAGCTCAGGGGAGCGTCGTCGTCGGTGAGCACCTTGGGCTCTTCGACTTCCGGCAGTCCCTTCTTGATGAAGTGCAGCAACAGCCCCACCTCGACCACCGCAAGGGCGCCGTAGATGACGGTGAAGAGCACCATGGTGAGGCCAACCTCCAGGGCGCTGACGCCCGGGGAGACTGCCGCAGCGGTGGGCAGCACGCCGTACACGATGAACGGCTGACGTCCCATCTCAGCAAGGATCCAGCCGAAGCTGTTCGCGAACAGCGGCAGCAGCGGGGCTGCGACCATCGCAGCGGTCCACAGCGAACCACCCTTCGGCGACTTGCCCTTAGCGGTAGCGATGAGGGCCCAGATACCGATCGCGATGCCGATGAAACCGAACACCATCATGATCCGGAAGCTCCAGAAGGTGACACCGATGCTCGGGGCCAGCTCAGTGAGCTTGGCGTCCGACTTCACGGTCTTCTGGAAGTAGTCCTTCACCGCGCCGGCCTGCGACTTCTGCAGATCGGTCGGAGCGCCGTCTTCGGCGACGCGAACGGCACCGGTGTTGTACAGGTTGCTGGTGAGATCACGCAGGCCGTACATCTTGGCGTTCACGTCCCCCTTGCCGAGGAACGAGAAGACACCGGGGACGGTCAGTTGACCGACGGTGGCTTCGTCGCCCGAGCAGTCGCCGCCGAAGTAGACCAGCGAGAAACCTGCAGCAGGCTCGGACGCACACAGACCCTCAGCGGCCGCCATCTTGATCGGCTGCTCGGCGGTCACGGCCTTGCCCTGGAAATCACCAGTGATCAGGACGGCAGCGCCGGCGATGATCATGACCCAGGCACCGAACTTGGTGGCCCAGCGCCAGGTGTCGACGTCAGCCGTAGCGGCCTTGATGGCCTTCGCCAGGCTCCAGCCGGCCACACCCAGGATCACGCCGCCGGCAGTAAGCCAGGCGCCGGAGATCACGTGGGGCAGGGTGGCCAGGTTCACCGGGTTCAGGATGACCTTCACGATGCCGTCCAGACCGGAGGTCTGCGCACGGAGGTTCTCCGTGTTGAAGTCCGAACCGGTCGGGTTCTGCATCCAGGAGTTGGCCGCCAGGATGAAGATGGCCGAGGTCAGGGTGCCGATGGCGCCCAGCCAAATGGCGGTCAGGTGGGCCTTCTTGGGGAGACGATCCCAACCGAAGATCCACGCACCCAGGAACACCGACTCCAAGAAGAAGGCGATCAGTGCCTCCATGGCCAGCGGTGCGCCGAAGATGTCGCCGACGAAGCGGGAGTATTCAGACCAGTTCAGACCGAACTGGAACTCCTGCACGATGCCCGTCACAACGCCCATAGCGAAGTTGATCAGGAACAACTTTCCATAGAACTTGGTCAGCTGGAGGAACTTCTCCTCCCCTGACCGGTACCACAGCGTCTGAAGGATGGCCACCAGCATCGAGAGGGCGATGGTGATGGGCACGAACAGGAAGTGGTACACGGTGGTAATACCGAACTGCCATCTGGCAAGGGTTTCCGCGCTCATGGCGCGCAATCTACTACTGGCTGTCGTAGTCTGCAATCTTTGCTTTAGCATGTTCGCCATGGCAGTCCCGGGAGAGCTTGAGCACGCGGTCATGGGCATCCTGTGGTCGCGCCCGGACGCGGTCTCAGTGCGTGAGGTCCACGACGAGTTGGCCCAGCAGCGCGACCTCGCCTACACCACCGTGATGACCGTGCTGGATCGGCTTGCGAAAAAGGGTCTGGCTACGCGACATCTCGAAGGACGCGCGTGGCTGTACCGTCCGGCCCGGTCTCAGACCGCGGAGTTGTCGGCATCGCTGATCGCCACCCTGGCCCCGCTGGAGCCGTCCGCGCGCAGCGAGGTGCTGGACACCGTCGTGCAGGCATTTCGCTGACTGCACCGTCTTACAGGTCGGTACAAACCTGGTGCCGGTGACCCCCTGCCGGTGGAGGGGGTCAGGGGACTACGGTTCGGCCATGAATCTTCCTGATTGGCTTCTGCCATACCTGGCCATCGATATCTCGGTCTGGGAGAAGCTGGCGCGCACGGTGGTGGTGTACCTGGCGATCGCGATCCTGATCCGACTGGCGGGCAAGCGGTTGTTGGCGCAGATGAACTCGCTCGACCTGGTGGTCGTGCTGCTGTTGAGCAATGTGGTGCAGAACGCGATCATCGGTCCGGACAACTCCCTGCTGGGCGGGTTGCTCGGGGCGGCGGTCCTGATCGGCTTCAACGCGATCGTCGACCGGATCGCCGAGAGCGGACCGCGGATGCGGCGCCTGCTGTTGGGTAAGGCGTCCAATGTCATCGTCGATGGCCGAATGGACGTCAAGGCGATGTCGCGGCTGGGGATCAGCCCGCACGAGTTGAATGTCGCCCTGCGTCGTCAGGGTGCCGACACGGTGGCGGCGGTGAAGGTGGCCCGGATCGAGCCCGGTGGCGAGATCATGGTCGATCTGAAGCCGGGAGAGCAGGCGGCCACCCGTGATGACCTGGTGGCGGCCGTGGTGGCCATCACCGAACTGATTCGCGGCTCTCGCGCGACCGCGCGGTAGCCGAGTCGCTCAGCGATACAAGGCGGACGCGAGCGGTGCCCAGGCCGCCGACAGCTTGGGCGCCCAGTAGCGGTAGCTGTGCGTGCCCTTGGTGCCGGTGTGGTGACTCAGTGTGATGTGCAGCTTCTTGGTGCCCAATGTCTTGAGCCGCTTCACCAGCTTGATCGTCTGGGCGCGCAGCGCGTTCTCCAGTGAGCCGCCGTTCTTCCCTGCGTAGACGTAGAGATAGGTGCCGCGCAGCCCCTTGGCCAGGTAGTACGGATCGTGCTTCTTCCAGAGCGCCTTGCCGGATTTGGTCTCCGGGTTGCCCCACAGGTTGTATTTCGACGCGTTGGCCGCGCGCAGGTCGTCCAGGACGATGCTGGGGTTTCGCAGCGGATCGGCCACCGGGCTGAGTGCGACCACCGCCCGATACATCCCCGGATGCCGCGCCGCGTACACCAGGGCGCCGAGACCCCCCATCGAGTAGCCGGCGATGGCCTGCCGCGCCAGGTTCACCTCGAGGTGCGCGTCCAGGTAGGCCGGCAACTCCGAGGTGTGGAACGCCTCCCAGGCCGGGCCGGACTTCCAGTCGGAGTAGTAGCCGGCTTTGCCGCCCTCGGGCATCACCAACATCACGCCACCGGTGGCGGCCTTGGTGAAGACATCGGGGAACTTGCTCTCCCAGACTGTGCGGTTGCCGTCTGCGAAGGCGCTGGATCCGTGCAACAGGTAGAGCACCGGCCAGCCGCCGGCGGGGACAGCCGTCTGCGGAACGGCCACCCGGACGTACACCTGGCCGAGACTCGCCGAGGGGACCGCGATGTCGAAAACCGACATTCCGCCGAATCCTTGCGGCACGACGTCGGCCCGGGCCGCCTCGGGCGCCGGGCCGGCCACCAGGGCCAAGGCCACGGCGATCACCATCGCCACAAGGCGCGATCCTGCTGCCGACATCACCACTTGATGATCCGCGCCGCGCTGGTGAGTGTCAATCAATGCAATTGCCGAGGTGGTCGCGCGGGGTGGCGGCGTTGGTTGAGCCGGCCGCGCAGCGGTCGAGTCGAAACCGCCTGGGCAGCGTCGGGCGCCAGGTTTCGACACGCGGCTTCGCCGCTGCTCAACCAGCGGTTTTGTCGTGCGCAACCGGCGTGAGCGCCGCTGTTCAGGCGGCGTCCTCGTCCACGGCGGCGGCGGCGAACTGCGCCTGGTAGAGCCGGTAGTACGCACCCTCGGCGGCCAGCAGCGATT
>CAZLJN010000019.1:5592-16009 GCA_964559815.1 uncultured Propionibacteriaceae bacterium | reverse complement strand
CCACGGATCCTGGCCGGTGCAGACCGCATGGTCGGGCCGAGCCAGCGGCTGGTAGGCCCCCGGCAGCGACAGGCAGCCCTCTTCGATCGAGTCCAGGTTGCGCTGGTCGCCTTCGGGAAGGGTGACCACCGGGTTGCAGACCACGCCGACCTGGTTGACCTCGTCGCCGTCGGGGCAGTCGTAGGTGAACACCGCCAGATCGACGCCGACCTGAGTCGCGGCCAAACCGACGCCATGAGCAATGTCCATGGTGGTGAACATGTCGCGGATCAAGGTGTGCAGTTCCTCGCCGAACTCGGTCACCGGCTGGGTCTTGGCGTGCATCACGTCCTCACCCCATCGAGTGATCCGCCGCAACTTGCCACCGGTCAGGAACTCTTCCACGTCCACCCGTCACTCCTCTCAGAACACCGGTCATCATAAGGGTCCGTGGGCGAGCCTGCTTGCCAGGGGCGGGGTTCGGCGGTGACGCTGAGGCCATGCACACCGGCGCGCCCCTGCCGCCGGACGTGGCCCGCTTGCTGGACGCGTTCGGCGAACACCTGCGCCTGGAGCGGGGGTGCTCGCCACACACCGTGCGGGCCTATTTGGGTGATCTCACCGCTCTGTTCGAACATCTGGATCGGGTCGGTGTGCTCGACCCCGCGGCGGTGACGCTGGCTGACCTGCGCACCTGGCTGGCCAATCTGCACGCCGCCGGTGCGGAGCGTTCCAGCCTGCAGCGGCGTGCGGCCTCGGTGCGGACTTTCTTCGCCTGGGCCGCCGATGTGGGACGGATCGGGTCGAATCCGGCCGGTGCGCTGCGCTCGCCGAAGGTGAACCGGCGGCTGCCACCGACCTTGGAAGTCGATCAGGCCCGACAGATGCTGGATGCGATCGCGGCCCGCGCCGCGGCCGTCGAAGAGCCCGCTGCCGCGGCGGCGGCAGCCCGTGATGTGGCGATTCTGGAAGTGTTGTACGCCTCGGGGATCCGTGTGTCGGAGGCCTGCGGACTCGATGTCACCGACTTCGACATCGGCCGCGGACTGCTGCGGGTGCTGGGCAAAGGCGGCAAGGAGCGCACCGCGCCGCTGGGCGCTCCGGCCGTGGCCGCACTGCAGGGATGGCTGGCCGTCCGTCCGCTCCTGGTCGGCCCGACCGCACGCACGGCCATGTTCGTCGGCGACAGAGGGGGACGGATAGACCCGCGGGTGGTGCGCCGGATCGTCCATCGGGCGCTGGCCGCAGTGCCCGATGCTCCCGACCTGGGGCCGCACGGGCTGCGTCATGCCATGGCGACCCACCTGCTGGAAGGCGGCGCCGATCTGCGCGCGGTGCAGGAGATCCTCGGCCATTCCTCGCTGGCCACCACTCAGCTGTACACCCACGTCACCACCGAGCGGCTGCGCAAGGCCTACCAGCAGGCCCATCCCCGCGCCTGAGCCGAATCCGTCGCCGCTTCCACGCCATGGAAGAAGACCGGCACCCGGCCGAGAAGCAGAGATTGCCGCGGTCGAGCGCCGTCACAGGAACCGTGCCGGATCGACCAGCCGTCCGCCCACCCGGACGCTGAAGTGCAGGTGGCAGCCGGTGCTCCACCCGGTGGACCCCACCTGCCCGACCACCTGGCCGCGGTGGACCCGCTGGCCGATGTGGACCGAGTAGCTGCGGGCGTGCAGGTAGATGGTCGCCAGTTCGGTGTCGCCCAGGCGGCCGTGATCGATGGTCAGGCGATGGCCGCTGGCGGAGTCGTAGGAGACGCCGGTCACCACGCCATCGGCGGCGGCCCGGATCGGGGTGCCGCATGGGCTGCCGAGATCGACCCCGCTGTGCATCCGCCAGACGTGGAAGATGGGGTGCCTCCGCATTCCGAAGCCCGAGCCGATCCGTCCGGGCACGGGTCGGAGAAGCAGGCCGGGGGATCCGGCGTTCGGCAGGGCGGCCCGCGCCGCGGCCAGCCGTCGGGCGATCGCCAGGGCCTCGGCAGGCAGCAGTCGGATGTCACCGGCGTCGAACAGGGTGGACGGATCGAGGTAGGTCTGGCCGCGCAGCCAGCCCAGGTGCAGACAGGTCCCGCCCGGGCAGGCGTGACCGGCGATCAGCGTGCCGAGCTGTTCACCGGCCGACAGCTCCTGGCCGACCACCACATCGGCGGTGACCGGCTCATAGGTGGTGCGGGTGTCGCCGTGACTGATCGTCACGACCGGAGTGCCGCCGACGGAGCCGACGAAGCTCACCGTGCCGCCCAGGACGGCGAACACCGCCGCGCCGGGGGCGGCCAGCAGGTCGATTCCGCGGTGCCCGGCCTGCCAGCGCTCTGCCGGGGGATCGAAGCCGCGCACGACCGGCCCACCGGTCGGCGGGACGCCGTCGGCGGCGTATGCCGGCGGGGAGGTGAGGCTCAACAGTGGCGTGAGCAGCACAATGAGAAGGATGCGAAACGTGGTCACGTCGACCACCTTCGCGATCGGCGCCGGCGGCCGTTCATTGCGCGGCCCGATTGTGGACGGCCAGTTCGCTCTTCCACAGCCGAGCCCGGTTGGCCTTCAGCGCGGTGATCAGCGTAGAATCCTGGGCGCAACTCGGCAGATCCGGGTTGACTTCGCGCGCAGTCTTTCCGTCGCATGACGGGCCGTACGTCCGAGGTCCCTACGGGGTGGACCAGAAGGCGACTGTGTCAGGCGGACCGAAACGCTCGGTCCGGACAACCTAGTGGGTACCGGTATGCCCGGAATCCACGCAGAAAGGAACGGCCATGGCCGTCGTTACTACGCGCCAGCTGCTCGACAGCGGCGTCCACTTCGGGCACCAGACCCGTCGCTGGAACCCGAAGATGAAGCGCTTCATTCTGACCGAGCGCAATGGCATCTACATCATTGACTTGCAGCAGTCGCTGTCCTACATCGACACCGCCTACGCCTTCGTCAAGGAGACCGTCGCCAAGGGCGGCCAGATCCTGTTCATCGGCACCAAGAAGCAGGCCCAGGAAGCGATCGCCGAGCAGGCGACCCGGGTGGGCATGCCATACGTCAACCACCGTTGGCTGGGCGGCATGCTGACGAACTTCTCCACCATCAGCAAGCGGATCGCGAAGATGAAGGAGCTCGAGGGGCTCAACTTCGACGACGTCGCCGCGTCCGGGCTGACCAAGAAGGAACTGCTCCAGCAGAAGCGCAAGAAGGACAAGCTGGCCAAGACCCTGGGCGGCATCCGCGACATGCACAGGGTGCCGCAGGCCATCTGGGTGGTCGACACCAACAAGGAGCACCTGGCGATCGACGAGGCGCGCAAGCTGCACATCCCGATCGTCGGCATCCTGGACACCAACTGCGATCCCGACCAGGTCGACTTCCCGATCCCGGGCAACGACGACGCCATCCGCTCGGTGGGCCTGCTCACCCGGATCCTGGCCGACGCTGTGGCCGAGGGCCTGCTGGCCCGCTCCAATGTGGCCACCGCCTCCGGTGAAGAGGCCGAGCCCATGCCTGATTGGGAGCGTGACCTGCTGGGCGCCGCTGAGGCTCCGGCTGCTGAGGTCGAGGCCCCCGCTGCTGAGGTCGAAGCCCCCGCTGCTGAGGTTGAGGCTCCGGCTGTTGAGGCCGAGGCTGCCGCTGAGGAGAAGCCCGCCAAGGCTCCGCGCGCCAAGAAGGCCGCCGCCGAAGCCGGCGACGCCGACGAGACCAAGTAACAAGAAGGAACAGTCATGGCAATTACTGCTGCGGACGTGAAGAAGCTCCGCGACGCCACTGGCGCCGGAATGATGGACGCCAAGAAGGCGCTCACCGAGGCCGACGGCGATTTCGATGCCGCGGTGGAGATCCTGCGGGTCACCGGGCAGGCCAAGATGGCCAACCGCTCCGATCGTGACGCCAGCAACGGCCTGGTGGCTTCGGCCGGCCAGACCGTGATCCAGCTGGCCGCCGAGACCGACTTCGTGGCCAAGAACGCCGAGTTCATGACCCTGGCCGACGACATCGCTGCGGCGGTGGACACTGCCGGTGCTCACGGTGTCGAGGCTGCCCTCCAGGTCGCGCTGCCGTCCGGCACGTCGGTCGCCGAGGCGATCAACGCGCTGTCGGTCAAGATCGGCGAGAAGCTGGAACTGGCGGCTGCGGCCACCTTTGCCGGCCCGGCGGTCGTCTACCTGCACCGCCGTTCGGCCGACCTCCCGCCGCAGGTCGGCGTCATGGTCGAGCACGACGGTGGCGACGAGGACTTCGTCCGGGGCATCGCGATGCAGATCGCGGCCATGTCCCCGGCGTACGTCACTCGTGACGAGGTGCCGGCAGACGTGCTCGACAACGAGCGCAAGATCGCCGAGCTGACCGCGAAGGAAGAGGGCAAGCCCGAAGCCATCATTCCGCGGATCGTCGAAGGGCGCCTGGGCGGCTTCTACAAGGAGGTGTGCCTGGTCGAGCAGGCCAGCGTCTCCGACGACAAGAAGACCGTCGGCCAGCTGCTGAAGGAGAACGGGGTCGAGGTGAAGCGTTTCGTGCGCTTCTCCGCCGGCGCCTGATCACGTCTCACTGTTGCGGCCGTCCGAGAAATCGGGCGGCCGCAACGCATTTCCCGCCCCTCGCACTGGTTGAGTCCGGGCTTGTCGGGCCGGTGCTGCGTCCCGCTTTCAGTTAGGGTGGGGGGCGCGCCCGCAGTTGAAGGAGTTCAGATGGCCAGCCCCTATCGTCGTGTCTTGTTAAAGCTGTCCGGAGAGGCCTTCGGTGGCGGCAAGCTGGGGGTCGATCCGGACGTCATCTCCTCGATCGCTGCACAGATCGCTGAAGTCGTTGCGGCCGGCGTGCAAGTGGCCATCGTGACCGGTGGTGGCAACTTCTTCCGCGGCGCCGAGCTGCAGACCAGAGGCATGGACCGAGCTCGCGCCGACTACATGGGCATGCTGGGCACGGTGATGAACTCCCTGGCCCTGCAGGACTTCCTGGAGAAGGCCGGAGTGCCCACCCGCGTCCAGACCGCGATCACCATGGGTCAGGTGGCCGAGCCCTACATTCCGCTGCGAGCGATCCGACACTTGGAGAAGGGCCGGGTGGTCGTCTTCGGCGCCGGCTCGGGAATGCCCTTCTTCTCCACCGACACCGTCGGCGCCCAGCGCGCCCTCGAAATCGGCGCGGACGTCCTGCTGATGGCCAAGCAGGGCACCGACGGGGTCTACGATTCCGACCCCCGCACCAACCCGAATGCCCGGCGGTACGACGAACTCACCTATGACGATTTCCTCGCCGCCGACCTGAAGGTGGCCGATGCCACCGCGATCAGCCTGGCCCGCGAGCACCGCCTTCCGATGGTCTTCTTCGACCTCGGAGTCGTGGGAAATATTGCTCGGGTGGTCGCAGGTGAGAAGATCGGTACCACCCTGCACGCCTGAGTGCAGCAAAGAGACGGAGGACAGCTGACGTGATCGCACAGATCATCGCCGACGCCCAGCACAAGATGGACGGCACGGTCGAACACACTCGCGAGGAGTTCGCCGCCATCCGCACCGGCCGGGCGCACCCGGCCATGTTCAACAAGCTGCTGGTCGATTACTACGGCGCACCCACCCCGCTGCAGCAGCTGGCGACCTTCCAGGTCCCCGAAGCCCGCACCGTGCTGATCACCCCGTTCGACCGGGGCGCCATGGCCGGCATCGAGAAGGCCATCCGTGATTCCGACCTGGGGGTGAATCCCGCCAACGACGGCAACCTGATCCGGATCGTGCTGCCGCAGCTCACCGAGGAACGCCGCAAGGAGTACATCAAGCTGGCGCGGCACAAGGCCGAAGAGGGTCGCGTGGCCGTCCGCAACGTCCGTCGGCATGCGATCGAGAGCGTCAACAAGCTGGTCAAGGACAAGGAAGTCAGCGAGGACGACGCCCGCGGGGCGGAGAAGCAGCTGGACGCGGCCACCAAGAAGCACACCGACATCGTCGATGAGCTGCTGAAGGCCAAGGAAGCCGAACTGCTCGAGGTCTAGTGACAACCGAATCCGAGCCCACAGCCCGGCCTCGTCGCGGAACTGGACGAGACTTGCCCGCCGCGATCGCGGTCGGGCTGCTGCTGCTCGGGGTGGCGGTCGCCACTCTGATCTGGTGGAACCCCGGCTTCATCGTGTTGCTGGTGGTGCTGACCAGCCTGGGGGCGGTCGAACTGCATCACGCCTTGCGTCGGATCGGGATGACCTCGGCGATCATCCCGGTGGTGGTCGGCAACATCGTGATCATCGGCGGCACCTATGCCGCCGCCGAGCTGCAGAAGCTCACCAATGTGCCCTGGCATGTGGTGCTGATGGGCACCATCGGTGGCACGGTGCTGGTCGCCCTTGGCTGGCGGATGTTCGGCGGGGCAGAGGGCTATGCGCGCGACAGTGCCGCCAGCCTGTTCATCATCGGCTATGTGCCACTGCTGGCGTCCTTCGTGGGGCTGCTGCTGGCGCAGACCAATGGCGTGGCGAAGCTGGCCGGCGTGATCCTGGCGATCGTCGCTAGTGACACCGGCGGCTACGCGATCGGCGCCGCCTTCGGTAGCCGTCCGATGGCGCCGGTGATCAGCCCGAAGAAGACCTGGGAGGGGCTGGCCGGTTCGCTCGGGCTGGCGTCGGCGGTCGCGGTGCTGTACGCGATCTTCGTGCTCCAGTTGCCGTGGTGGGTCGGTCTGCTGCTGGCGATCGTGGTGGTGATCTTCGGTACCGCCGGCGATTTGATCGAGTCGATGATCAAGCGCGACATCGGCATCAAGGACATGAGCTCGTTCCTGCCCGGTCACGGGGGAGTGATGGACCGTCTCGACTCGATGCTGGTCGCGATGCCGGCCGCCTGGGTCCTGTTCGCCCTGCTGGGGCTGGGCACATGAGCGGCCTCAGCGGCGCCGAGGAGCAGGCATTCGCCGAATCCGTCCGGCAGGCCGAGGCGGGGCGGATCGTCCCGCTCGACCTCACCCAGCGTCCTGGACGCGCCGCTTCGCACTGGATCGACCTGGACGCCGACGCCCGGACGGCAGCGGTGGCCGAGTTGGGGCTGCCGGCCTTCCGTGCCGGGCAGATCAGCCGGCAGCTGTTCGCCGGGCTGAACACCGACCCGCAGGCCTGGACCGACCTGCCCAAGGCCGTTCGGGAGTCGTTGGCTGAGCGCTTCGTGCCCTCGCTGATCAGCCTGGTGCGCGACCAACAGGCCGATTCGGGCACCACGGTGAAGTCGCTGTGGCGGCTGGCCGACGGCTCGCTGATCGAGAGTGTGCTGATGCGCTACGGCGTCCCCGGCATTCGCGCCAGCGGACGCGGCCGCGAGCGGGCCACCGTCTGCATCTCGTCCCAGGCCGGTTGTGGAATGGCCTGTCCGTTCTGCGCCACCGGTCAGGGAGGGCTGCGCCGCAACCTGAGCGCGGCCGAGATCGTCCTGCAGGTGATGGACGCCGCCCGCCGGCTCCGCGACGCCGAACTTCCCGGTGGTACCGGCCGGGTGAACAACGTGGTGTTCATGGGCATGGGTGAGCCGTTGGCCAACTACAACGCGGTGATCCGGGCGGTGCGCACGATCGTTTCCCCTGCTCCCGACGGCTTGGGCATCTCAGCCCGGGGCGTGACCGTGTCGACGGTGGGCCTGGTGCCGGGCATTCGCAAGCTCGCCGATGAGGGCTTGCCGGTGACCTTGGCGGTGAGCCTGCACGCCCCCGACGACGCTCTGCGTGACGAGTTGTGCCCGATCAACACCCGTTGGCGGATCTCCGAGGTGGTGGCCGCGGCCAAGCAGTACTTCCTGACCACCGGACGGCGGGTCTCGATCGAGTACGCCCTGATCAGAGACGTCAACGATCAGGGGTTCCGGGCCGAGGAGTTGGCCGCGGTGCTGCGTGGCCCCCACGGCTACGGCTGGGTACATGTGAACCTGATCCCGTTGAATCCCACCCCCGGCTCGAAATGGACGGCCTCACGTCCCGGCGTCGCCGAGGATTTCGTCGCTCGGCTGGAAGCCAGGGGGGTGCCGGTGACCATCCGCGACACCCGCGGCAGCGACATCGACGGCGCTTGCGGACAGTTGGCTGCGGCCGAGGGCTGACCGTCTGCCTTCTGACACAGCGGGCGATTGCGCACCGAACTCGGTGCACAATCGCCCGCCGTTCGCACCCCGGGTGCGGGGTGCGGGGGTGGGTCAGACGCCGACGAGTTCGACTCGGGTGGTGTCGATGTAGGCCAGTAGGTCGGTTCGCTCCGCCGCCGGTACGGCGAAGTCGTCCAGGGTGTCGTTCAGGTAGCCGACGAACAGGTCCCAGTCCTGGTCGGTGATGCCCATTCCGGTGTGCGACTGGAGCAACCCGCGTCCGGTGTAGAGCAGGGGCCCGCCGGCGGCGTGGGAGAGGAAGTCGATGAGGAGTTGCTTCTCACGGGCAAGGCCGTCGCTGCCGCGGTTCTGCCAGAAGCGGCCGATGGTCGGATCGGCATGGAGTCGGCCGAGGAGGGCGGTGGCGACTGCGGCGATCGCGTCGTAGCCGCCCAGGCGCTCATAGAGGGTGGGGTCGGTCATAGGATCCTCCTGTTGGGGTGTCTGCAACCCGGAGCTAATCAGGACTTGCCACCTAGGTCAAGTCCATGGAATATTTCATGAGGAGGGAAGGGGATGGGCCGTTGACAAGCGGCGACGACTCTGAGCGCATGGCCAGGCAGGGCCGGGTGATGCGCGAACTCAGCGCCGTCCAACGCCTCTCGGAAACGCGGCTCAACCGGTCGCTGCGGCCGCTGGGGCTGTCGATGATCCAACTCACCGTATTGACCCAACTGATCAGCGCGCCGGACGGGGAGACTGTCGGCCAGTTGGCCGAGGTGATGGAAATCAACCAGTCGGGGGTTTCCAAAGTGGTGATGGCGCTGGTTGAGCGTGGCGCCGTCGAGGTCGTCGGTGTTCCGGGTGATGCCCGCCGACGCCTGGTGAAGTTGACCGCCCGCGGCTGGGAGTTGATCACCGCCGCGCGGGAGGCGATGCATCCTGAAGCGTCGGCGATTCTGGCCGATGTCGATGACGACGCCCTCGATCAGCTGTGGCAGGTGCTGGACCGGATCCGTCAGCGCCTTCAGGGGCACCCTGGTGGATCCGCGCCGCACTGACGAGGTTGCCCTCGCATCAGTGCCCTGCAATCATGGAAGTGACATCGCCTACCCGATTGAGGCCGACATGTACTTCGACTCCCGTCTTGCGTAATCCCGCGCTGATCGGTTGAGTCGTCGACGACTCCAGACCAGCGCATCCGCTGATCGATGGAGTCCACGATGTCTGCTGTTCCCGCCGTCGTTCTTGATGGTGTTGATTTCTCCTGGCCGGATGGTCGGGTGGTGCTGCATGAGGCCAGCGCCCGCTTCGAGCGTCGCACCGGCCTGATCGGGCCCAATGGGGTGGGCAAATCCACCCTGCTGCGACTGATCGCCGGCGAACTGGTGCCCCAGGCCGGACGAGTGGTGGTGCCCGGGGCGGTCGCCGTGCTTCCGCAGCACCTCACCTTGCAGGCGCAGTCCACGGTGGCCGACGTGCTCGGGGTCGGCGAGAAGGTCGCCGCCGTCCGGGCCGTGGCCGCCGGTGCGGTCGATGCTCGCTGGTACGAGGTGATCGGCCGCGACTGGGACATCGAGGCGCGGGCCGAGGCCACCTTGTCACAGGTGGGCCTGGGTGCCCTCGACCTGGACCGGCCGGTGGGCACCTTGTCCGGCGGCGAGGTGATTCTGGCCGCGCTGACCGGGCTGCGGCTGGCCGGTGCCGAGGTCACTCTGCTCGACGAACCCACCAACAACCTGGACGCCCACGCCCGGCGGCTGCTCTACGACGTCCTGGTCGACTGGCCGGGGTCGCTGGTGGTGGTCAGTCATGATCTCGAATTGCTTGAACGCCTGGACCACCTGGCTGAACTCGACGCCGGCCGGCTGCGGGTGTTCGGCGGCACCTACCAGGCCTATCGCGACCAGGTGGACACCGAGCAAGCGGCGGCCGCGCAGGCGGTGGCCACCGCCGCCCAGCAGGTGCGCCGTGAGCAGCGGCAGCGGCGCGACGCCGAGACCCGGTTGGCGCGCAGCGCACGCCAGGGACGTCGCGATGTGGCCAACTCCCGCTTCATCGGGGCGGCTGCCGATGAACGTCGGCGCCGCGCCGAGGCCAATGCTGGTTCGCTGCGGGGACGCCTCGACGACCGGGTGCACCAAGCCGAGGCGCGGTTGGCGCAGGCCGATACCCGGCTGCGGCGGGAGAAAGTGGTGCGGATCGACCTGGCCGATCCGCAGGTGGCGCCCGGACGCCGGCTGGCCGAGTTCAGTGATGGCGAGCAGCAGCTCACCGTCACCGGCGCCTCCCGGGTGGCCCTCACCGGGGCGAACGGCGTCGGTAAGTCGCGGCTGGTGGACGGGCTGTTCGGCAATCAGGCGCCCGACGGGCTGACCGCGCACCTGCGCTGCGACCGGGTGGGGTACCTGC
>CAZLJN010000019.1:0-5582 GCA_964559815.1 uncultured Propionibacteriaceae bacterium | reverse complement strand
ACCTGCCGCAGCGGCTGGACCGGCTGGACGACGCCGCGACCGCGATCGGCAACCTGGCGGCGGTGGTCGCCGAAGCCGTCCCGCAGCGGATCCGCCACCAGTTGGCCGCGTTCGGGCTGTCCGCGGCGGCAGTGGAGCGTCCGGTCGGCACCTTGTCCGGAGGGGAGCGGCTGGCGGTCGCGGCCGCCCAGTTGCTGTTGGCCGATCCGCCGCCGCAACTGCTGGTGCTGGACGAACCGACCAACAACCTCGACCTGGCCGGACGCGCCGGGCTGCTCGGTGCGCTGAAGGCCTATCGAGGCGGCCTGATCGTGGTCAGCCACGACCAGCGCTTCCTGGCCGAACTCGGGATCACCGAGGCGTGGGAGCTGGTCGACTCCCCGAGCGGGCTGCGGCTGCGCCGCGACGACGCTGGCGCCACTGTGCGATAACTGCCCCCACCGGTCGGCGGAACTGCCACGATGGAGGAACAACCACTCAAAGGAGAGCATCGTGGTCGATTCCTTCGCGATTTCGGACGCCGAATCCCTACTGCTGAAGAACCTTCGCATCGCCTTGGGCGTGGGCGGGGCAGTCTCCCTGGTCTTCGGGGTGCTGATCCTGGTCTGGCCAGGGCACACGGCCGCAGCGGTGGTCGCCATCTTCGTGGCGTTGTGGACGCTGGTGGCCGGGCTGGGCAATCTGGCCATCGGCATCTTCGGCAGCGGCCCCGGACGGCGGCGGATGGCCTACCTGCTGCTGGGAGTGCTCTTCCTGATCGGCGGGATCGTGGCGTGGGCCAATCTGGGCGTCGCCACCGAGATTCTCGCGGTCATCCTCGGCACCATCGTCGGGCTGGTCTGGATCTTCCAAGGCGCGGTGGTGTTGTTCACCTCGCCGCGGGACGGCGGCCTGTGGCCGGTGCTCTATGGCGCGGTCAGCATCCTGGCGGGCGTGGTGCTGCTGGTGGCACCAGTGTGGGGCGCGACCCTGCTGTGGCTGTGGCTCGGCATCTCGCTGGTGGTGGTCGGCATCACCCAGGTGGTGCGCGCCATCCGCTTCACGAGCTGAGCAGGCCGGCGACCTCGGCCACCGAATCGACCAGGTGCAGCCGTGAGCCCATCGCGCGGCCGTCCGCCATCGCGCTGAGCAGCGGCCAGGCGGGCATCGCCGTGGTCCAGTAGTCGACGCCGACCAGAATCAGCGGCGCGATCGGCTCGTCCGTGCCGGCGTAATAGCGCGGGGTGACCGCCTGGAAGATCTCCTGGACGGTACCCGCTGCCCCTGGCAGGCAGACCAGGCCACCACTGGCCAGCCGGAGCAGGACGTCCTCGCGGATCGCGTTGGAGAACAGCTTCGCCACCCCCACGCAGAACGCGTTGGGCGGTTCGTGGCCGTACAGCCAGGTCGGGACGCCGTAGCTGGCACCCTTCAGTTCGAAACGCTCGGTGACCGCGAAGGCGGTCTGCGCCCACGGCTCGATCGCGGCGACAAAAGAGGGCGCAGTGGCGACCAGATCGAGGGCTGCGCGCAGGTCAGCCGTGTCGGCAAGCCCAGCCCCCAGGTTGACCGCTTCCATGGCGCCCGGGCCACCGCCGGTGATCACCGCATGCCCGGCCTGGGCCAAGGCGCGTCCCAGGTCGGCGGCCGCGGCGTAATCGGCCGAATCCCTGGTCACCCGGTGCCCGCCCATCACTCCGATGGCCCCGCCCAACTCGCAATCGCCCAGGGCCTCGGTGATGGCGTGGTCGTGCAAGGTCATGGCCAACTCGCTGGCCAGGCTGCGGTGCTGGCCGACATGACGCCACCAGCGATAAATCACCGCGTCGCGGGTGTAGCGGTAGCCGTCGGCGAGGTCGGCGTACAACTCGGCGGGGGAGTAGAGCCCGGTGCGATACGGGTTGAACGGAAGGTCGGGCAACGCCGGAAACACCAGGGCGCCGCGGGCCTCGATCTCGGCCTCGCTGCCGGGAGCGAACGTGCAGCCCAGGAACATGGCGCCGCGGACGTCGGTCGTCCGCAGCACGGACGCCAACCCGGACAGATCGACCGACTGCACCCAGCAGTCCTTCAGGCTGTCGTGGTGGCGGAGGTGTGCATGAAGTTGATCGACCGATTCGATCTCGGTCTGGCCGAACGCAGCACTCACACCGCGAGCGTAGTGGGCGCCTGTGCAGATCAGCCGAAGGTGGTGATGAGTCGGGGGTGCTCGGGCAGGTGTGCGAGTTCGGTGGCGAAGAAGGTGGGATAGGCGTCGACGCAGTGACCGTAGTCGGCCAGCCGCACCCACTCGACCTGCTCGACGACGCCGTTGGGCAGGGTCACACTCGGCGGAGGCTGGTCGGTGGGCGGGGGAGTCATCAGGAAGTAGAAAGCCACCTCATGGCAGGTCAGGCCGTCGAGGGTGGTGGTGGACGAGCCGTCGAAGAAGGTCTCGTGGACGAACACCAGACGCTCGACGTCCAACTCCCAGCCGGTCTCCTCTCGCACTTCGCGGCGGACGGCATCGGCGATCGGCTCGCCCAGGTGCACCCCGCCGCCGACGGCGTAGTAGTAGTCCTCGACCGAGTTGCGTGCCATCAGCACCCGGTCGCCGTCGAGGATGATCGCGCAGGCGCGCAGCCGAAACCAGGAGGAGTCGTGGGTGAATCCGACGTCGTGATGCTCCATGGGTCTCTCCCGTCGCCGTGTCGACTCTCGCGGCCCTCAGACTAGCCAGCCCGGGGTCCTAGACTGAGCCGGTGCGCAGCGTGGTCATTCTCGGCAGTACTGGTTCGATCGGCACCCAGGCGGTGGAGGTGATCGAACCTCGGCGCGACCGTTTCGAGGTGGTGGGGCTGGCAGCCGGCGGTTCCTCGGTGGACCCCCTGGTGGCGCAAGCCCGGTCGCTGCAGCCGGCGGTCGTGGCGGTGAGCGATCCGCAGGCCGCCGATCGAGTCGCCGATCAGCTTCCCGGTGTGGAGATCTGGGCCGGGCCGGACGCGGCGACGCGACTGGCCGCCTACTCCGCCGACGTCGTGCTGAACGCGATCACCGGCGCGGCAGGCCTGGAGCCGACCCTGGCCACCTTGGCCGCCGGGACGAGTCTGGCGCTGGCCAACAAGGAGTCGTTGGTGATCGGCGGACGGCTGGTCACCGAGGCTGCTGCTCCCGGTCAGATCGTCGCGGTCGACTCCGAGCATTCCGCCTTCGCTCAGGCACTGCGCGCCGGCCGAGCCGACGAGGTGCGCAAACTCATCCTGACCGCATCCGGCGGACCGTTCCGTGGCCGCAGCCGCGACCAGTTGCGCGGCATCACCCCTGATCAGGCCATGGCCCATCCCACCTGGGCGATGGGCCGGGTGATCACCATCAATTCGGCCACCCTGGTCAACAAGGGCCTGGAACTGCTGGAGGCCGGGCTGTTGTACGGCGTCGAGCTGGACGACATCGAGGTGGTGGTGCACCCGCAGTCGATCGTCCATTCGATGGTGGAGTTCCACGACGGTTCGACCATCGCCCAGTGCTCGCCGCCCGACATGCGGCTGCCGATCGCTCTCGGCCTGGTCTGGCCGGAGCGTCTGGCCGATGCTGCGGCGGCCTGCAACTGGTCGAGTCCGACCAGTTGGACCTTCGAGCCGCTCGACAACGACGCCTTCCCCGCGGTGGAGCTCGCCCGCACCGCGGGCAAGGCTGCCGGCACGGCACCGGCGGTCTACAACGCCGCCAACGAGGTCTGCGTGGACGCCTTCTGTGCTGGTGAGTTGGAGTTCAGTGGCATCGTGGACGTGGTCGGCGAGGTGCTTGCCGACCACCTGGCCCAGACGACGAGCGAGCCACTCAGCGTTGCTGCTGTGCTGGCCGCCGATGCCGCGGCCCGGGTCGCCGCCACCAGCAAGATCAAGGGAGCATGATGGAAACCCTCATCGTGATCGGCTTCGCCGTGGGGTTCTTCGCCCTGATCATGGTCTCGGTCGGCCTGCACGAGATAGGCCACATGCTGCCGGCCAAGATCTTCGGCGTCCGGGTGCCCAAATACTTCATCGGCTTCGGCCCCACCCTCTGGTCGACCACCCGCGGCGAGACCGAATACGGCCTGAAATGGTTCCCGCTCGGCGGCTTCGTCCGGCTGCTGGGGATGTATCCGCCCACCCCGGACGGACGCAAGCGCCGCACCCGCCTCAGTGACTTCGCCGACGGCGCGCGGGCCAGCGAATGGGAAGAGATCACCGAGACCGACGTCGCCGACCAGCGGCTCTTCTACCAGAAGAAGACCTGGCAGAAGCTGATCGTGATGGCCGGTGGCCCGACGATGAACCTATTGATCGCCTTCGTGCTGTTGTGGGGAGTGACCGCCGGGTATGGCGTCATGCGTCCGCAAACCACGGTTGGCTACGTGCAACAGTGTGTCATCACCGAGCCGACCCGCACCCAGTGTCTGCCCACCGACGCCAAGACCCCGGCTGCCGAGGCCGGTCTGCAGGTCGGTGACCGCGTGGTCAGCTTCAACGGGGTGGCGATCACCAGCTACACCCAGCTGTCCGATCTGATTCGGGCCAACCTGGACGGCGCGGCCCAGCTGGTCGTCGAGCGCAACGGGCAGACCGTGACCCTGCCGGTGGTGCACACCCGCGTCAACAACCTGCCCGACCGGCTGGACCCGAGCCACTCGGTGCGGGCCGGCTGGATGGGGATCAGCCCGCAGCAGGTGCTGGTCAAGGGCGGCCCGGCCGAGGTGGTTTCGGACATGTGGACGATGACCCAGCAGAGCGTCGTCGCTCTGGTGCAGTTCCCGGTGAAGGTCTGGCATGTGGTCTACAACATGGCCACCGGGCAGCCGCGCGACGTCTACGACCCGATCAGCATCGTCGGCGCCAGCCAGGTGGCCGGGCAGGTCGCCGGAGACGACGAACTGAACCTCGGCCAAAAGTTCGCCACCTATGCTGCCCTGCTGGCCTCGGTGAACCTGTTCCTGGCCATCTTTAACTTCGTCCCGCTGCCGCCGCTGGACGGCGGTCATATCGCCGGCGCCCTGTGGGAGGCGCTGCGTCGTGGTCTGGCCCGGGTGTTCCGCCGACCCGATCCTGGCTACTTCGACACCGCAAAGTTGCTACCCATCGCCTATGGCGTGGGTGGTTTGTTGTTGATCTCCGGGGTGGCGCTGATCGTGGCTGACATCGTCTCCCCGCTGCAGCTGTTCTAGCTGCAGATCGCTGCGCGCCGATTCGGTGCGCTAGCCCAGATTGTGACGCTCATCTGGGTAGTCTGATTGCGGCGGATCTCGGTCCGTTGCTGGTCCATCGAACGAGGAATGCATGCCTGTATCACTGGGAATCCCCAAGCCCCCGCCGCCCGTCCTGGCCGCCCGTCGGCCCACCCGGCAGATCCGGGTCGGCAAGGTGCTGGTCGGCGGTGATGCGCCGGTCTCGGTGCAGTCGATGACCACGACCAGAACCACCGACGTCGACGCCACCTTGCAGCAGATCGCCGAACTGGTCGCGGCCGGCTGCGACATCGTCCGGGTGGCTGTGCCCAGCCAGGACGACGCCGACGCGCTGCCACTGATCACCGCGCGCAGCCCGATCCCGGTGATCGCCGACATCCACTTCCAACCGAAGTACGTC
>CAZLJN010000018.1:0-16156 GCA_964559815.1 uncultured Propionibacteriaceae bacterium | reverse complement strand
GTTCTCGAACAGCTCGGTCATCCGCGCGCGCTCGTCGTCGGTGAGCTCGTTCCAGGCCACCAGTTGAATGCCGTTGGTGGCCAGTTCGGGGCGGATTTCCTCGGCAAACACCCGGGTGGCCTCGTCCACCAACTCGCGGCTACGGGTCAGGATCGCGTCCAGCAGTTCTCGCGGCATCATGCCCGAGTTGGACGGCACCGCCACACCGGCCGCCATCCGGCGCTTGAGGCCGGCGACGCGCACCATGAAGAACTCGTCCAGGTTGCTGCAGAAGATCGCCAGGAAACGGGCCCGCTCCAGCAGCGGGACGCGCTTGGCGTCGCGGGCCAGATCGAGTACCCGCTCGTTGAACGCCAACCAGCTGAGTTCGCGGTCGTTGTAGCGATCGGCGGGTAGCTCCGGCAGGTCCGCGATCAGGTCGTCAAGATCGACCTGTCCTTCGGTGAAAGCCATCACTGCTCCTCGTCGCCTGGGGCGTAATACACGTCTACGCGGGCGAGGCCGAAGCCCGCCCGCTCGTACATTCTTACCGCGATCTGATCGGCTGCATCAACGAACAGCGAAACCGTGGGCAAACCCTTCGCAGCAAGGTGAGAGATGCCTGCGTCGAGCAGGGCCGTGCCGTAGCCACGCCCCTGCGCGCGGGGGGCCACCGCCATCACGTACACCTCGCCGACCCCGTCGACCACCTTGGTCCAGTGGAAGCCGGCCAGACCTTCGGCGTCGAAGCCCAGCAGCAGGCCGGACGGATCGAACCAAGGTTCCGCCATCCGATCGGCCAGGCCGGCGGCGTCCAAGCGGCCCTGCTCGGGGTGATCGGCGAAAGCGGCGGCGTTGACCGCCAGCAACTCCGCGGCGTCGGCGGGGGTGTAGCCGCGCAGACTCAGACCGTCCGGCAACTGCGCCGCGCGCACGCCGGCCAGTGGACGGGTGAACATCATCAGCCGACGATCGGCATGCATGCCCATCGCGGTGGCGAACCCCCGCGATGCCGGGGTGTCGCCGAACGCCCAGGTGCCGACCGGGGTCGGCAGTTCGCGCCACAGCCGCGAGCCGAGGCCGGAGCGACGATGCTGCGGATCGACCACCAGCTGTGCGGTGGCGAAGGTCGGGTGGTAGTTGAGATAGGCCTGCAGGCCGCCGCGATGACCGACCAGCAGATGGCGTGCGGTCGAGCGGTACAGCGACAGCCGTGCTTCCTCGTTGAGCGGATCGACGCCGTCGGCGGCAGCGGCTCGGTCAGCCAATGCCAGAACCCGGGCCACTTGGGCCGAGGTCATCCGGTGGATCCACATGGCAGGAGGCTACGCCCCCCACGACGACAGAGGCAGACCTCAGCGTCGCGAAATGGCGTCCGGCGAGAATCGGTAGCCGACGTTGCGGACGGTGCCGATCAGGGCCTCGTGCTCGGTGCCCAGCTTCGCGCGGAGTCGGCGGACGTGGACGTCCACGGTGCGGGTGCCGCCGTAATAGTCGTAACCCCACACGTCGGCCAGCAGATGCTCGCGGCTGAAGACCCGTCCGGGATGCTGCACCAGGTACTTCAGCAACTCGAACTCGGTGTAGGTGAGGTCGAGCGGCTCGCCGTCCAGCATCACCGAATAGGCCTGGTCGTCGATCGTGATGCCGCCGGCGGAGATGAGGCCGTCGCTCGCAGCGCCGCTGGCCAGGAGCCGGATCCGGGCCTCCACCTCGGCCGGCCCAGCGGTGTCGAGCACCACATCGGACAGCCCCCAGTCGGCGGCCACCGCGGCCAGCCCGGACTCGGTGAGCACCAGCAGCATCGGCACGGTCGATCCCGAAGACTGAAAAAGCCGGGCCATCATGCGGGCACCGGCCAAGTCATTGCGCCCGTCGAGGACGACGATGTCGCAGCGAGCGGATTCGGTCAGGGCTTGGGTGTCTGCAGCCACTCCGAGAATCTCGTGTGAAAGCAGCGCCAACACCGGCAATGATCGCTCCGCGGGCACGCCGCCAGCGACCTCGTTGCTGACCAGCAACAGCTTCGCCATCTGAGCTCCCGTCCTACCTGACGAGGCAAACTCTAGTGAGTTCCGCCGGTGGGGTCGCGTTGACGTCCACGAGCGCGTTCATTCGTTGATGTCGAGGATGATCGTCATCGGGCCATCGTTGACCAGTTCGACGTCCATCATCGCGCCGAACTCGCCGGTTTCGACGTGGGCCCCCAGGTCGCGAAGGGACGCCACGACGGCCGCCACCAAGGGTTCGCTGATCGGGCCGGGCGCGGCCTTCGACCATGACGGACGCCGCCCCTTTGCAGTGTCGGCGTAAAGCGTGAACTGGCTCACCACAAGCAGGGGCGCGTTCTCGTCGGCACACGACCGCTCGCCATGCAGGATGCGCAACTGCCACAGCTTGGTAGCCAGTTTGGCGGCGGTCTCGGAGGTGTCGGTGTGGGTGACCCCCACCAGCACCAGCAATCCGGGCTCGGTGATCTGGCCGACCAGGTCGCCTGCCACGCTCACGCTCGCCCGACTCACTCGTTGCACCACCGCCCGCATGGGGTAATCCAAGCACCCACCGCCGAGTTGTCGGGGTTTTCGCCGCCCGTGGACACGTCATCCGTGGTTACCGCCGAGTTGTCTGGGTTATCAGCCGGATCTTGAGTTCCATAACCACGGCAACTCGGCGCCGACCCTGAACAGGCGGGAGAGTGCCCGCGATAACCCCGACAACTCGGCGCCTATTGGGAGAGGGCACGACTCACGCGCTCCACCACCACCTCGGGGGAGGCCAGAATCTCCTTGGCCAGCCAGCGAACCATTCCGAACCCCGCATCCCGGAGCGCCTGCTCGCGTTCCTTCTCCCGTACGTGTGCGGATGGATCGGTGTACTTCACGGCCCCATCGCATTCGCCGATAAGTCCGTGGTCGCGCCACAGGCAATCGGGGGAAGAAGGTGCCCGCGGTGGTGACGATCCGGGCCTGGTAGGTCGGCGTGGGGAGCCCGGCGAGGACGAAGTGCCCTGCTGACAGGGATTCCGCGACCGATTCGCGGGCGGGGTCGACGATCGCGATGACCTCGACCAGGCTCGGGCGGCGCTTCGCACGGGCTGCTGCGGTGAGTTGAGCGCGGGCCGCCTGCGCCATTCCGGGATTGGCGAAGTCCCGACGGCGGGCCTCAGTCACATAGCTCGCGCAGAGCAGACGCGCGGCCGCGTCGAGAATCGCGACGGCGGCAGGAAGGTCACGCGGGGCGGCCAGGTCGACAGCCGTGCGCGGGATGCTGGTGATCGAGTAGCCGGACCCATCCCGAGTCAGATCCTCGGCGGTGAATGTCGCCACGTGGTGCACCGCGCCGCTGCGCGCGCCTCGGTAGCCCTCGCCCGCAGGCAGAGCCACCGACACCGGGGCATCGGCCCAATGACCGAAACCGGGGAAAGGCAATCCCCAGGCCACCGCCGCCGACTCGTGACTGATCACCGCGTCAGGGTTGGCGGTCACCTCCGCCTGAGCCAACAACTGATGGCGCAGGGACGGGTCGGACGGCCAGACGCTCGCCGCCAGAAACACCCCGCGGCGCAGGCGAACCAGCGCGCCGCTGCGCAGCTGAGTCTGGATCATCGACTCACTGATTCCGCGTTGACGCAGTTGTGCGGCGGTCGTCGGTTCGGTCGGCAGTGGCCAGGGTCGGGGAGTCCTCACGTGTGCCAGCTTCGGCAACACAGGCACCCACGATTCAGGTCACGGCGAGGTTGTGGACGCGGCCCATCGAGTTGTGGATAGTCCCTGCCAGGCGGCGAACGCTGCGATGGTGATCGCTGCAGCCGCGATGGCGCCGGTAATCCCCGCGAAGACGACTGGCGCGGCGCCGTCGTTCCAGGCCCCGGAGACGTAGATCCGCAGGGCCGCGCCAACGCCGGCCGCCAGTGCCGTCGCCCCCGCCACCACCCGCGTCCGGACGCACGTCGCCACTGCCGGGGTCGGGCGGCGAGGCTGTCGCCATCCCACCCAGGCGAGCACCGCCAGCCCGACCGCGCCACTGAGGTACTGCGCCCATTGATAGCCCGGCCACGAGCCGCCCAGGGGGCTCGGGTAGCCGGCGCCCAGAACGGCCAGGTTGGTGGCGGCGAAGCCCTGAGGATGAGTGAAGGAGTCCCACACCAAGTGAGTGGCCGCACCCACCACGACCGCCAACAGCACGGCCCACGGCGGTGCTGAACGCCAGTCAGCGGGCTGCCATCGCTGTCGCACCGGCGCGGGGGAGAGCTCATGCAGCGCCCGCGCGCCGGCGCGCCACCCGGCCCACGCCAGGATCCCGATCACCAGGTCGAGGCTGATCACGGCGAGCGGATGGTGTGACCATCGCCCTACCGACATCAGCCCGGGAATGAAGTACGGCGCGTCTGGGCTGACGCTGCCTGCGGCCAGCGCCGCCAGGGGCAGCGCCACTCCCCACCGACGCAGCGGCAGCACTGCGGCGATGTGACTCGGCGTGAACGGCATAGCTGCATCGTAGAAACCGCGGCCAAGGCCGGTGCCGGTCCGGAATGGTCGGGCGGGACGGACGGTTATGCTGCACGGGTGCTTCTGCTCGTGCCGCTGTCGATCACCGGGTTGGTGGTGTTCACCGCCTGCTTGGTCGTGGTCGTGCTGGCCGGGTTGGGCATCGTGACCGTGATGCGCGGCAAGCGAGGAGAATGACATGGCCTTCGAAATCCCGTCCGACCTGAACCCGGCCCTGGTCGGGCTGGCCTGGTTGCGTGGACGCTGGGAGGGCACCGGCTTTCGCCAATGGCCCGGCGAAGAGAAGATCAGCTACGCCATCCAGATCGACTTCGCCGACAACGGTGACGACTTCCTGCACTACCTGGCCCAGGCCTTTGAAGTCGATGCCGACGGCAAGCCGGCCAAGCCGCTGTTCATGGAGACCGGGTTCTGGCGTCCACTGGCCGACGGGACGGTGGACGTGATGATGGCCTCCCCGGACGGCTACGCCGAGATCTGGTTCGGCAAGCTCGCTCCCGGCCGCATCGACCTGATCACTGATGCCGTCGCCCGGACTCGGGACGCCAAGGTCGCCTACACCGCCGGACGCCGGTTGTACGGCACCGTCGAGGGCAAGCTGATGTTCTCCTTCGATCGGGCGACCGAGACCGAAGAGCTTCAGCCCTACATCTGGGCCACGCTGGCACGACGATGACCGTCCTGGTGCCCACCGGGGTCGATGCCGGTGCGGTCTGGCATTACGGGGATCCCTTCCGGGAGCAGAAGGCGCTCGCCGCCGGTCAGGCCGGTGTGGACCTGTCGCATCGTCCGGTCTTCACCATCGCCGGTCCTGATCGGCTGACCTGGCTGCACGCGATCACCACCGCCGACTTCGCCGCCCTCACCCCGGGGGTCCCGCTGGTGGCCTACATCCTGAACCCGCAGGGCCATCTGACCCACGTCTTCGGCGCCATCGATGACGGTGAAAGGTTGTGGTGCCACACCGAGCCCGGCCACGCCGACGCGCTGCTGGGCTGGCTGAACAAGATGATCTTCGCTTCCCGGGTCGAGGTGTCGGCGGTGGACGGCTATGCGGTCGTGCTTCCTCCTGGGGGAGCGCCGCAGGTGGTGCCGACCGCCGAGGTCGACGCGGTGCTGGGATCGGTGCGAGCCGGAACCTGGGCGGTCGACGCGCTGCGGATCGCCGCCGGCCTGCCGCGGATCTTCCTCGACACCGATGAGCGCACCATTCCCAACGAGCTGGCCAATCCGAGCGAGACGATGCTCGGTGAGGCCGTCCATCTCAACAAGGGCTGCTACCCCGGTCAGGAGGCCGTGGCGCGCACCTTCAACCTGGGACGTCCGCCGCGCCGACTGACCCTGTTGCACCTGGACGGCAGCGTGGACACCCTGCCGAGTCTCGGCGCCGACGTGCTGGCCGATGGTGCGGTGGTCGGCCGGATGGGCACCAGCGAGCGGCACTACGAGTACGGCCCGATCGGGTTGGCGTTGCTGAAGCGCGGCCTGCCGGTCGATGCCGAGCTGATCGTCGACGGCATCGCCGCCGCTCAGGAGGTGCTGGTCGATCCCGAGGCCGGACGCCACTTCCGTCCGGCGCGCTGAGGCTAGAGCGCGTTGAGGTCTGCGACCAGGTAGACCGTTCCAGACACCACCTGCCCCGCGGTGGGCCGTTCATGTTCGCTGGCGGGCACGCACAGGTCGGCCTGGAAGCCGGCGGTCTGAACGCGGGCCACGTGGAACTGCTGTCCGGTCAGGGAGTTCTGCGCGGTACGGGCGGCCACAACGGTGCCGTTCAGCATGGCATGGGCGCTGTTGGCGGGGTCGAAGACGCCGTAGGAGATGAACGACTCAGCGGCCAATCGTGGCGGCCAACTCCAGCCGTTCTCCACGTAGTGGGCGGGTGTTTCGCCGGGGTCATCGTTGAGCAGGCTCGCCGGCGAAGCACTGAAGGCGTCCTCGTCGCTGAAGAAGGCGACCCCGACGCCGAGGGCGACCATGCTGGCCGGTCCGGACGGTGGATTCTGCGGGTCGAAGAAGGCTGAACCCTCCAACTCGGTCGCGCAGGCGGTGGCCTGCTCACCGTCCGCGTCGACGACCGATGCCGTCCACAGATCATCGCCAACGAGGGCCAGCTCGGCCAGGTTCGCGCCGGGTTCACCGGCCAGCGACGGGGTGACCGACAGCACCTGACCTTGGGCGTCGATCGCGAACACCACCCGAGCGCCGCTCTCGTCCTGCCAGCGCGTGATCACCAGATCGTCCCGATAAGCCACCACCACGCTGCTCTCGTAGGCGCGCTCGATCAGCGCGCCGAAGCCGTCCGCGTCGGTGTCCAGACCGATACATCCCAGATTGGAAGCCATGCGTGCAGGCTAGCCGCAGCGGTGGGACGGGTGCGCGCACCGGTGCTGAGGCTGGATGATTCAGCCATGACAGACCTGGATTTCGCCAGCGTGGTCTCCCAGGCCGGGCTGGTGGCCGCCGGTGAGGCGACCGCCACCGAGCTGGTCGAGCATGCGCTGGCGCGGATCGATCGCCTTGACGACGACCTCAACGCCTTCGCCTACGTGCTGCGCGATGGCGCCCGCGCCGAGGCTGCCGAGCGCGACGCCACACCGGTGGCCGACCGCGGCCCGCTGCACGGGGTGCCGATCGCGATCAAGGACGAGAACCACGTCGCCGGGTTGCCCACCGCCTATGGGGGTGCGGCGTTCGCCACCCCGGCGGCGGCCGACTCCGAGGTGGTGCGACGGCTGCGCGCGGCTGGTGCGGTGATCATCGGCAAGACCCGGATGCCCGAGTTCGGGATCTGGCCGTGGACCGAGACCAGCGCCAACGGCTACACCCGCAATCCGTGGAACCGGCTGCGTTCGGTCGCCGGCTCCTCTGGCGGCTCGGCGGCCGCGGTGGCGTCCGCCATGGTGCCCGCGGCGATCGGTGGCGATGGGGGTGGCTCGATCCGGCTGCCGTCGTCGTTCTGTGGCCTGTACGGGCTGAAGTGTCAGCGCGGACGGGTCAGCGCGGCGCCGAACTCCGACCTGTGGCGCGGGCTGGGGGTGATCGGCCCGCTGACCCGGACGGTGGCCGACGCAGCCCTCATCTACGACGTGATCGCCGGGGCGCTGCCCACCGACACCTGGCGGGCCGACGACCTGGCGATGACGTTCACCGAGGCGGTGGGGCGCGAGCCGGGACGGCTGCGGATCGGCTTCACCACCCGGCTCGGCCAGGTCGGGACGGACGCCGAAACGACGGCTGCGTTGCTGGCGACGGTCGAGGCGCTGCGTGAACTCGGCCATCTGGTGTCCCAGGTGCGTCCGCGCTTCCCGGAGGTGTCGGTGGCCTTCCTCGCCCAGACCGCTGCCGGGGTGGCCGACGAGGCCGAACGGGCCGAGTATCCGGAGTTGCTGGAGCAGCGCACTCGCACCCTGCTGAAGCTCACCGCGCCGTTGCGGGGACGCGCGGCCTGGGCGGAACGAGCCGGGGTCGCCGCCGGTGAGGCGTTCGCCCGCGACTTCTTCGCCGACTTCGATCTGCTGCTGATGCCGACCACGCCGAGCCCGGCGGTGCCGGTCGGTCAGCTGGACGGCTTGTCGGCGGTGGCGGCCAGCGCCAAGGCGACCGCCGCCTCGGGCCTGACGTCGCTGTGGAATGTGCTGGGCAATCCGGCCGCGGCGATTCCGTCCGGCTTCACGGCCGACGGTCTGCCGCTCAGCGTCCAGTTGGTCGGACGTCCCCACGACGAACCCACGGTGCTGCAGGTCTCCGCGCAGCTGGAGCGGGTGCGTCCGTGGGCGCAGGAGCGGCCGCCGATCAGCTGAGAGCTGCTGCGCAACCAGCGATGCTCAGTGGTCGCAGTGGCCGATCAGCTGGGCGATGCCGTGCACTTCGGCCTTCAGTCGGGTGGCGATCTCGGCGCCGGGATCGTCGCTCGGGTGGCGCATCATGCCCATGATGGCCAGGATCATCACGCCGAAGGCGGTGCCGGCGATGTCGCGATCCCCGGTGCGCTCGGCGATCATGTCGATCACCGGTTGCTTACGGACGCTGAACTGCTTCCAGAAGTTCATGCTCAAGTCGGGGTACTTCTTGAGCAGATCCTTCACTCGCGGGTAGTCGGTGGGCACGCTCATCGCCTTGGCCACCAGATCGCACACGTCCGAGATCAGATCGCCGTGCGCCGAGAGGAACCACTCGCGCAGTTCGGGCTCTATGACCGTCTCGGTCAGGTCGAAGGCCGCGGCGGTCTTGGTGGGGAAGTAGTTGAAGAAGGTTCGCGGCGAGACCCCCACCTGTGCGCAGATCTCCTCGACGGTGACGCCTTCCAGCCCGCGTTCCTCCAGCAGCGTGAGCGCGGCTTCGTGGATGGCGTGGCGGGTGGCCAGCTTCTTGCGTTCCCGCAGCGAGCCGGAGGCGACCTCGTCGATGGTGTGGCTCATTCGGCTGCCTTCCGCGTCGCTGCCTGGTGGTCGTCGTGCTTCTCTTCCAGGGCGGAGCGGCGGCGCAGCGGCGGTACGTCGTAGAACCAGGTGAACGTGAACGCCAGCAGCATCACGCCGAGCCCCACCCAGTAGATCGTAACCACCGAGTCGTTGAAGCCCTGCAGGAACGGCGTGGTCAGCCGCGGGTCGGCGCCCTTGACGAAGGAGGTGTCGCTGGCGCTGGTGTCGGTGCTCAGGTTCTGGTCGTTGTCACCGCTGCGGATGCTCTCGATCAGCGGGGGCACCAGCTCGTCGATCATGGCGCGCCGTTGGACCGGGTCGGCCCAGTTCACCGCCAGCTTGCCGTCGATGACGCTGAGGTTCTTCTCCTCGGCGACCTTGTCCAGCGCCTTGCGCTGGGCCTCGGGCAGCACCTCGGCGACCTTGTCCTCGATCACCTGCTCGATCTTGGACAGCTTGTGGGCGCCGGTGGCGATCTTGGTGCTGCCGACGGCGGCACCGGAGGCGCCGCTGCTGAGCAGGCTGCCCTTCTGACCGGCCGTGGTGGCACCACCGGCCAGCTGGTTGAGGCCACCGGCCAGACCGTTCAGCCCGCCGGAGAGTCCGCTGATGCCCTTGGCCAGGCTCCCCGCGGTGCCGGAGTGGGTCTTCAGCCCGTCCACCAGGCCGGAGCTGCCGTTGAGGTAGCTGTCGGTGCTGTCGGCGTCGCCACTCAGGGCGGTCACGGCAGCGTCGACATCGCTGCGGTCGCCATCCAGGGCGGCGCACGCAGCGGCGTCGCCGCCGGTGCAGGCGGTGGTGTCGGTGTTGAGTCGGGCGATGGCGGCCTTCAACGTCACCACGTCGTCGGTGGTCTGGGACGCGGACGTGCCCGCCTTGGCGGCGGTGCCGCTGTCATCGGACAGGTCGGTGGAGAGGTGGTCCATCCCGGCCGACAGCTGCTGGCTGGAGCTGCTGGCGGTGGTGGCACCGGCCGCCAACTGCTGTGCGCCGGAGCCGATCTGGCCCACCCCGGCCACATACGCCGCGGCGCCGTCGGCTAGTTTGCCGAGGCCCAGGCTGAGGGCGGTGATGCCATCGGCCAGCTTGCCGGTGCCGGACGCCGCCGCCTTGTGCACCGCGTCGGAGACCTTCTGGCGCACCTTCGCCTCGACCTGGTCGTTGACGGTCGTGGTGGCGTCGCTGAGGTTGGTGTCGACCTTGTCCTTGATCTTGTCGGCGGCCGAGTTCCACATCTTGTCCATCACCGCGACGTTGTTCGGCGCGGTGGCCACGGCCGGGTCGAGGGCCGCGTCCAGTGCGGCGGTGACGGTGGCCTTGTCTGTGAGGGTGTTGGTGATGTTCAACGGCAGCACGGTGAACAGCAGCGACAGCAGGACGGCGGTGCCCAGGGTGCCGCCGATCGAGCGGAAGAAGGTGGACGAGCTGGTCGCCACGCCCATGTCCTGTGGGGGCGCGGAGTTCTGCGCGGCCAGGGTGAGGGTCTGCATCAGCTGGCCCAGGCCCAAGCCGATGAAGAACATCGCCACCATCAGGTACCACGACGGTTTGTCCAGCGTCAGGTTGAGCAACAGGATGTAGCCGATCGAGGTCACTGCGGTGCCGGTGACCGGGAAGATTCGGTACTTGCCGGTGCGTCCGATCAACTGGCCGGTGCCGATCGAGGCGATCATCACCCCGCCCATCATCGGCAGGGTGGCGAAGCCGGACTCGGTCGGGGTCAGACCGTTCACGATCTGCAGGTAGAGCGGGATGGTGAGCATGGCGCCGAACATGCCGAAGCCGACCAGGGCGCCGAGCATGGTGGTCATTGAGAACGCCCGCGAGGAGAACAGCCGCAGCGGGATGATCGCCTCGGTTCCCATGGCGCGCTCGACCAGGACGAAGGCGCCGAGGCTGGCCGCGCCGATGACGTAGCAGGCGATCGCCTGCGGCGAACCCCAGCCCCATTCGCGGCCTTGTTCGGCGACCAGCAGCAGCGGCGCCAGGGTGGCGACCACCAGGCCGGCGCCCCACCAGTCGATGCGGCGCTGAGTCAGGTGCGGGACGTGGGGCAGGTGCAGGAAGGCGGTCACCATGGCCAAGGCGACGATGCCGACCGGGACGTTCACCAGGAACACCCAGCGCCAACCGGCGATCCCCAGGATCTGATCGGCGCCGGCGAAGACGCCGCCGACCAGCGGGCCGACCACCGAGGCGATGCCGAAGGTGGCCATGAAGTAGCCCTGGTACTTGGCTCGTTCCCGCGGCGACATGATGTCGCCGACGATGGCCAGTGGCAGCGACATCAGGCCGCCGGCACCCAGGCCCTGGAAGGCGCGGAAGGCGGCCAGCATGAGCATGGAGGTGGAGAAGCTCGACAGTGCCGAGCCGAGCACGAAGATGGTGATGCTGATCAGGAACAGCGGACGGCGTCCGAAGATGTCGGAGAGCTTGCCGTAGAGCGGCGTGGTGATGGTGGCCGCGATCATGTAGGCGGTGGTCACCCAGGCCTGCTGATCGAGCCCGTTGAGGTCGTCGCCGATGGTGCGGATCGCGGTGCCCACGATGGTCTGATCCAGCGAGCTGAGGAACATGCCGGCCATCAGGCCGTAGATCACCAGCAGGATCTGACGATGAGTCATGAACGGCTTCGGCGCCGCCTCCTCGGTTGAGGGACGAGCTTCGACGACTGTCGCCATGGGGGAACCTCCAGTACACACACCACACGCCGCTGATTGCAGCGGCGCAGATTTATACTAGTGCAACTTTGCATGACTGCAAAAAGGTTGAGACGAGAGTGGGTACCGCCCGGTGTTGGTTGAGCTGACAGCGTTGCGAGCGTGTCGAAACCTTGGTGGACGGTTCTGGCTTGGTTTCGACAGGCTCAACCAGCGCCGACAGGCTCAACCAGCGCCGCGGATCAGCTTTCGGGGTCGGGCACCGCGAACGGCAGCACCTCGATGCCGGCGAGCTGGGCCTGCAGCCGCGGCTGACGCCGATCGAAGGCCTCCTGGTCGCGGCGACGTCGCTCGAACAGCACCGCGGCGATGAACTGCTCGGGATAGGTGCCCCACGGGGGCGCGGGCGCCACATGACGCTCCAGTTGGGCAGCGATCCGCAGCCCCAGCCGATGGCGCGCAGCCGGGGGGAACTGCGCGGCGCGACCCAGGAACTGGCGCGCCCGCAACGCCAACCCCGCCGGGAGCGGACGAATATCAGCCAGCTGCGCCCACGGCGCGAGCTCCGGTGGCATCCACAGGCCGGTGATCGTGCGCGCCGGCGTCCGCACCCGGATCACATAGGTGCCGGCCAGAAAGTCGCCGACGCGCTTTCCGCGGTCATTGAACATCGCCACGATGAACGCCAGCCCGCCGGTCATGGCCCATAGTTCGAAGAAGCCCACCAGGCCGCGGACCGCGGTATGACGCAGCCGCACCGGGCCGCCGTCGTCGCGAATGACCTGCAACCCCAGCGCGAACTTCCCCAGCGAACGTCCATGGGTGAGGGTCTCCACCGTGACCGGCACCACGATGAAGGCGAAGAACACGATTGCCAGCATGATCGCCGCGGCCAAGGCGTCATCGAGTCGGTTCAGTCCGATCGCGGCGAGCACCATCATCGGGGTGAACCCCACGATCAATCCCACGACCACCGCGTCGATCAGCCAGGCGGCGGCACGGACCAGCACCGAGGCGGCGCTGACCTGAAGGGCAACACCTTCTCCGGTGAGGATCTCGTCGGCCATGACGTCGAGGCTAGCGTGCCTGCGAGGCGATTCCAGGGCCGACGCTACGCTGGCCGACGTGGATGTGGACGTGTTCGTCGCCGCACATGGCGCGCAATGGCAGCGGCTGCGCACCCTCGCCACCCAGCGAAAGCTCACCGGGCAGGAGGCCGACGAACTCGTCCGGCTCTACCGACAGACCGCCACCCACCTGGCGCTGCTGCGATCGCGAGCCCCCGAGCCGGGGATGATCGACGAACTGTCGGTGCTGCTGGTGGCGGCCAAGGGACGCATCGCCAGCCCCCGCCAAGTGAGCTGGTCCTCGATCGGCGCCTTCTTCACCCACACCATTCCGGCCGCGTTGTATCGGGTGCGGTGGTGGTCGGTGGTGGTCTCGGTGGCGTGCCTGGTGGTGGCCGTGGTCGCCGGCGTCTGGCTCGCCGGAAATCCCGACCTGTTGGCATCGGTGGTCCCGCCTGCCGAGCAGGAGGAGATCGCCCAGGAGGCGTTCGCGTCCTACTACTCGACCTACCCGAGCGCGAGCTTCGCCAGCCAGGTGTGGACCAATAACGCCAAGATCGCCGCGATGTGCGTGGCCGGCGGCATCACCGGGATCTACCCGGCCTACGTCTTGTTCCTGAACTCGATCAGCGTGGGCGTGATGGGCGCGGTCATGCACGTCCAGAAGGCCGACGAGGTGTTCTGGACGCTGATCCTGCCGCACGGGCTGCTCGAACTCAGCTGCGTCTTCGTCGCAGGAGCCGCCGGCATGCGGCTGTTCTGGGCGTGGCTGGTGCCCGGCACCCGCACCCGCGGCAAGGCGCTGGCCCAGGAAGGCCGCACCACCATCGTGATCGTGGTGGCTCTGACCATCGGCCTGGCGATCAGCGGCTTCATCGAGGGGTTCGTCACCGGTTCCCACCTCAGCCCGTGGCTGAAGATCGCCATCGGGGTGCTGGCCTTCGTCGCCTTCTGGGTGGTCACCTTCGCCGCCGGACGCCGAGCCGTGGCGGCCGGGACCGATCCCGGGCTCAGCGAAGAAGAGGCCCGCAACGAGGTCGCCGTCGCCGGCTGAGGCCGGCTACAGCCGTCCGGTCGCTTTGAGCATCAAGTAGGTGTCGCAGACCGCCGGCGCGAGGCGTTCGGGCTCGACCTGGACGATTTCGACCCCCATCCGGTGCACCCGGGCCGCCAAACCCTGGCCGGCCAGCCACAGCCGGGCGGACGCCGCTGCGGCATAGGCCTCTTGCGGGGTGGTGGTCTCGGGGGTGGGATCCTTCTCGGCCGGATCGGTGACGTGGGCGATCACTACCTGATGCTGGTGGGCCAGCCGGCCGATCACCGTGCCCAGACCCTCGGCGTACAGCGCCGGATCGAGGCCGGTGATCAGCACCACCAGACTGCGCTGGCGGCACAGCTGATCGACCTGATCGGCGACCATCGACCAGTCGGTCTCGACCAGGGACGCCTCAGCAAGGCTGAGCCGATCGGCGAAGGCGGCCAGGGCCGATCCCTTCGCGGTCCCGGCCAGCCGCTGCCGGACGACCGAGTCGGCGACCAGCAGACTCATCCGGTCGCCGGAGGCCGACCCCAGTGCGGCCATCAGCAGACAGGCCTCGATGCCGGCGTCGAGACGGAGCTGATCGGTGGCGCCGGTGCCGATCCGTCCGGCCGCCCAACGGGAGGTGTCCAGCACCATCAGCACATGCCGGTCGCGTTCGGGACGCCAGGTGCGCACCATCGTCCGGGTGGATCGCGCGGTGGCCCGCCAGTCGATCGAGCGGACGTCGTCGCCGGCGGCGTACTCCCGCAGCGAATCGAACTCGGTGCCCTGGCCGCGGACGTGCACCGAGGCCTGGCCGTCCAATTCGCGCAGCCGGGCCAGCCGTGAGGGCAGGTGGCTGCGGGAACGGAACTCGGGCAGCACCCGCAGCACGCCCGGCACGCTCAGCGAGCGCTGCCGTGCCACCAGCCCCAGCGGGCCGAAGGAACGCACCGTGACCGCGGCCGCCGCCAGATCGCCGCGACGGCTCGGAGCCAGGGTGGTGAGCTGTCGAATCGAGCCGCCCGGACGCAGCCGGAACAGCGGCCGGTCCGCAGCCGGATGGGCGCTGGGTGGCCACGCATCGCGCACCCGCAGCGAGGCCCGGCGCCGGGTCGGGTTGATCACCGTCAGCTGAGAATCCGCGGTCTCGGTGAGTCGCACGCTGGGCGGCAGTGTCCGCGAGAGTTGCAGTTGCTCGGGCCGGACGGCGGCGAGCAGGTCGGCCACGCACACCACCAGCACCATCGCCACCCACCCCAACACCGTCGCCGGCTGGGGCCACGCGATCACCGGGATCGCCCCCAGCAGCAACAGCAGCGGAACTCGGCCTGAAATCGCCATCGGCGTCAGCGCGGAACGGGCACGGTGGCCAGCACGCTGGCGAGGATGCCGGCGGCGTTGCTGCCGTCCATCTGGGCCTCGGTGCGAATGCCGATCCGGTGGCCCAAGGTGATGGTGGCCATCGCCTTGACGTCGTCGGGGGTGACGAAGTCGCGGCCGTGCAGCCAGGCCCACGCCCGCGAGGTCTTCATCAGCGCGGTGGCGCCACGCGGCGACACCCCGAGCGACACCGAGGGGGCCGAGCGGGTGGCCCGGCACAGGTCGACGATGTAGCCCACGATCTGCTGATCGACCCGGGTCTTGGCCACCTGCTCCCGTGCGGTGACCAGGTCGGACGGTCCAGCCACCGGTGCCAGGCCGGCGGCGGAAAGATCGCGGGGGTCAAAACCGGTGGCGTGGCGGGACAACACATTGATCTCGTCGTCACGGGGTGGGATCGGCATCACGATCTTGAGCAGGAAGCGGTCCAGCTGGGCTTCCGGCAACGGGTAGGTGCCTTCGTACTCGACCGGGTTCTGGGTGGCCACCACCATGAACGGATCCGGGAGCGGGCGGCTGCTGCCGTCCACACTGACCTGGCGTTCCTCCATCGCCTCCAGCAACGCGGCCTGGGTCTTGGGTGGGGTGCGGTTGATCTCGTCGGCCAGCAGCAGGTTGGTGAAGATCGGGCCGGCCCGGAAGTCGAACTCGCCGGCCTGGGCGTTGTAGATCAGCGAACCGGTGACATCGCCGGGCATCAGGTCGGGAGTGAACTGGACCCGGCGGGTCTCCAGGTTCAGGCTCGCTGACAAGGAGCGCACCAGCAGGGTCTTGGCCACCCCCGGAACACCCTCCAGCAGCACATGTCCGCCGACCAGCAGCCCGACCAGCAGGCCGGTCACGGCCATGTCCTGACCGACCACGGCCTTGCCGACCTCGGTACGGACGCGCTGCAGCGTCTCCTGGGCCGGGTTGAGGGCGACCAATGCCGGGGCCGCCGGCGGGTTCGGGGCCGCCGGCGGCAGGCCGAAGGAACCCGGGGCCGGGGGCGGGGCGGGGACAGCGCCGGGCATCGCGGGCGGACCCGCGGGCGGAGCGAACATCGGGCTACCGGGCGGCATCGGTTCGGTCATCGGCTGCTCAGCTTTCTTTCGAGGTCGGTCAGGGTATGGGC
>CAZLJN010000017.1:10941-16534 GCA_964559815.1 uncultured Propionibacteriaceae bacterium | reverse complement strand
GAGTTCGTCCGGGCGTTGCAGGCGATCGAGCAGGAGTTGCGGCTGGCGCGGACGCCGCTGGAGTTGGCCGAGGGGGAGACGCCCGACCTGCCGTCGCGCCCGTCGGTGGGTGCCGACCGCACTCAGGTGCGTTCGCCGCAGGTGATCAGCCCGGTCACCGGCCAACTCCCGTCGACGCCACCGGCGGCCGCGCCCGCAGATGATGCGATCAACGCGGCCACCCGCCGGTCGAATCGCCGGGTGGCTCCGGTGGCTGCCTTCGATCCCGGTGTGGAGGGCCACACCGTGCTGCGTCCGGCGAAGCAGGGCGCCGTCCCGTCTGATCCGATCCCGATTCCGCCCACCAACACCGGACGGCGCCTCCTGGTCATCGGGCTGGGGGTACTGGTGCTGGCGGTGATCGGCGCGATCATCTGGGCGGTGTCCACGGCGCCCGTGCCGACCCGTCCGGACGCGACTCCGTCGGTCACTCAGTCACCGCCCGACATCGACGCGCCCGTCCCCGCGCCGGGTGCGCCCGTGATCACCTGCACCCGCCAGGGCTCCACGGTGACCTGTGCGTGGACCTACAGCAACCCGCTGCCCAATGACCAATTCGAATGGCGCCGGGCCGGGACGATGCAGCCCCACTCGACGAGCAAGCCGAGTGCGGTCATCAAGAACGCCCCGGCGGGGGTGTGCATCGAAGTGAAGGTGTTCCGGTACAGCGGTCAGGACGTACCCGCGAGTTGGACGAAAGGATGCGAGAAGTGATTCCCCGAGTGACGATCGACTTCATCGGCGAGGAGTATCAGCCTGATTCCGACTCCCCGTTCACCATCGGACGCGAGGGCGATCTGATCCTCGATGAGGACAACGCCTTCCTGCACCGGTCGTTCCTGACGGTCTATTTCGGGGCGGACCTGTGGTGGCTGGAGAACGTCGGCTCGCAGCTGTCGGCCACCGTCGCCGATGGCACCGGCACCTTTCAGGCCTGGTTGGCGCCGGGCGCCCGGCTGCCGCTGGTGTTCCCGTCCACAGTGGTGTGGTTCACCGCCGGTCCGACGACCTACGAGTTCGATATTCGAGTGGCCAATGTCCCTTATGAGCCGTTGCCGGTTACCGAAGCCGCCGACGGGCAGATGACGCTGGGCCCGGTGACCCTGACCGGTGAGCAGAAGCTGTTGCTGGTGGCCCTGTGCTCCGATCTGCTGAGTCGCCGCAAGGTGGGCGCCGGGGCAGTGCCGCAGTCGGCCGATGTGGCCAAGCGCCTGGAGTGGCCGGTGACCAAGTTCAACCGCAAGCTCGACACGATCTGCGAGAAGTTCACCGAGGCTGGTGTGGCGGGCCTGCGCGGGGGCGTCGCCGGGGCTGCGTCCAGTCGCAAGGCGCGCCTGATCGAGTACGCCATGGCGTCGCGGATCGTGACCCCCGACGACCTCGGCCTGCTGCCCGACAAGCGCCGCTGATCGCCGAGCGGCGATCGTTGGATCTATCGGCTTGCCTATCGCATCGAGGAGACCTTCTACGCCCAGATCGTCGCTGACCTCAAGCCGCGCGCCCAAGTGCACTGAGGCGAGTCAGCGGGCCACTGAACGACACGCCAAGAAACACTGTTCTTGGGCGAGTCAATGGCGATAGTGTTCGGGCGGATCACCCGCCCAACGGAGACGCCATGCGACATCTCAATGCCCCCTCAATGGCTGCGTGCCCGGCGATGCAGCGCCCGCCTACCGCTGGACGAAGCCGTCTCTGTCGTGGTCGGCGCTGGCGTCGGTCGAGTGCCCGTTTGGGCGCATTGCTGGTGACCCTGGCGTTCGGCGCGGGGTGTGCTCCGGCGCCAAAGCCGCCGCCAACGATGGCCGAGGTGTTGGACGGTCAAGCCACAGCGCAGGCGCGGTCGGCGGCGCTAGCCGAGGTGGAGCGGTGGCCTGAGGTCTTGAAGGCTCCTGGGTTTTCTGAGGTGGCGCGCCAGGTTTACACGACGTGCACCGAGGGGAAGAACGGTTGGTGGACGCACGACGGCTATCGGCTCAAATGTGAAGCGCAAACGCTTGTCTACCTCGGATGGAACAGTGACTACATTCGAGGGCGGGACGAGGTGACGGCTCGCCTCAATAAGGCATGCTCGGGAGATGGTTTCCAATACGGCACCGGTCTGCCGAACAATGTGGTAGGCCAGCTTGGGCCACTTTACACCTGCCCGCCATCGACGGAGGTGCTTACGCGGCTCGCAAACGGGCATGCCCCGACGGTTGTGGTCACAAATCGGTCGTGGGGAGACACTTACGGCGACCTGCGATGGATCGCGGGCACGAAGGATGACGCGCTGCACAAGAAGCTGATGTCAGCTCAATGGCTCTTTGTCGCTAACGCCCGAGTTGTCTTCTACCAGGACGAGGTAAAATGAGCACGCGACGCATGGGTGCCCTTCTTGTGGGGATGGTGTGCACATTGTTGCCATTCTTGATGGCTGTCCCAACTACTGCCAACGCCGATGATGTGCATCCGTTGGTAAGGTCGTTGGTGCTTGGAGACTCGTATTCTTCGGGCGTGGGTGGCGGCGGATATCAACCAGGACCCTGTGCGGTGTCGTCCTACTCATATGCTGTGCAATGGGCTCTTCTCGCGCGCGTACGCGGAATAAATGCGGCGTGGCCTGACAATCATGCTTGCTTCGGCGCAACCACGCAGGCACTCAATAAGGTGCAACCTGGGGTTGAAAAACGGCAATTGGATTGAGTGAACAGCAGCTATGACCTTGTTTTTCTGACAATCGGGGGAAATGATCTCAATTTCGACAAGGTTGTCGAAAAATGTCTGATTGCGTGGACCCCGCTTGATGCTAACAAAGACTGCCACGAGGAACTCCAGCGGGATAAGTCGCTGATCAACCAGGAACTCCAGGATACGATAAAAGAAAGGCTCCTCGATATCGCAGGACAATTGCATGCCGGAGCCAGGATCGTCTACGTCGGGTACCCATCGCTCGTGCGTTCCGATCCGGACAGCCTACTACGATGCCTAGAGTACCCGTCCTGCACCGACAGGGCGCGAGACATTTACGCGGCAGGCTTTGATCTCAGCCGAATTCAGCGTGCTGCCGTCGACGAAGCTAATGACCGGCTGATGAGCGACCCTGAGCTCTCACCAAAGGAAATCCAGGTAGTCCCGGCTCTATTGGATGTGCAGCAAAAGTTCGCTCATAGGGAGCCGATCCCGACTATGGAGGCGGATAACAGCGGACTTATGTGGGATCCTATCCGACCAAATCCGTTATCCACTTCGACCACGCTGGGCCTGCCACCGGAAATCCCCTATTTTTCCAATTTGCCCGCGTGTAAAGCTGGATGGTGGCGCGGCGACGAAAATTTCAACACGTGCCTGTCTGCGTATAAGACAGGATATTATCACCCCACGAGCGAGGGGTATGGCATCGAGGCTCGAATGCTCGATGAATTGGCGGGGGTAGACCATCTGTTCGGCGCAACTATTGCTAATGCTAATGCGGTTGTGGTCGACGGAGTGAGCGGAATAGTTGGCGAAGTTGTTACCCTCGTAGCTACAGACTCGCTGCCTGGGCCCAAGACTTACAGCTGGGATTTCGATGGAGATGGTTCGTATGACGACACTACCGTTGTGCCCACTGTGCAACACCGCTATCTGAGCACTTTGAGCGGCAGCGTCCGTGTGCGAGTTGCCTACTCTGGGGGCTACGAGTATGGCAGCGGCCCGATTGATATTAGGTTCGATGGTGATTCGGTAGATGGTGATGACAACTGCCCAGATGTTGCAAACGATGATCAATCTGACTCGGATGCCGACGGGCAGGGAGATGCGTGTGACGCAACCCCGACGAGTAATGGTGTTGTGGGGACCGGCGGGTTTGGTGAGCCCCACATGGTCACGCTGGATGGACTGAGTTATGACTTCCAGGCGGTAGGGGAGTTCCACCTGGCGAGGATTCCTGCGCGGAATCTGGATATCCAAGTGCGTTACGTGCCTTACCTCGGGTTCGCGTCAGTTTTGGGTGGGGTGGCGTTCGAGGCGTCGGGTAGGCGAGTGAACATCGACAGTGATCTTCGCGTGAGTGTTGAGGGCGTAGATGTTCCGGATGATCTTCTCTTGCTCGATGGCACGCGAATTGTTCATTCGCCGGGCAAGCTAGATGTGCACTTCCGTGGCGGGGTTTGGCTTCAGGTGACGCCTAGCGGCGTGGGTGTCAAGGTCGCTCCCGGTCTGGCTACCAAGGGTCTCTTGGGGAATAACGATGGGTCTCGAGAGAACGATGTCGCTACGTCTTCGGGTGAGCGGGTGTCTCTCTATGATGCCCGGCGCATTCATGAGCGCTACGCTGACTCATGGCGGATTACTGATTCCGAGTCGGCGTTCGTTTATGCGGATGGCAAGTCCACCGCTGATTTCACGGATCGGTCGTACCCCGAAACTGTTCAGACCCTCGCAGACTTCCCCGCTGCTGATCTCGAGGTGGCCTCGGCGAAGTGCCAATCTCATGGATTTCCTCGGGGTGCGAGGCTCGACGACTGCGCTTTCGATCTCCTGGTCACCCACGATGAAGATGCAGCAGTCCAGGCGGCGGTGAACGAGGGAGTCTCGGTAGACCCGACAGCCGCTCGGTTTGATGCTGATGGAGTGCTGACCCAAGACTTCAACGGCTCGGTTGCCAGCACATTCACCCATCCCAACTACGTTGCGATTGGTTCCGAGGATGAGGCTGCGGGCCCGATCACGTCATCTTCGCCGTATGAAGCTGCGGTCGCGGGCGTCCCGCGTCACGATGCGGCGAGCACAAGCTTTGACCTCGTGGTGAAGGGGGACTCGCTCGGGTCTCAGTCTGAGGTTTCGCTGGGCCTGGATGGCCATGCGGCCGTAGTCGTTTCGGTGGGGGATGATCCACACGTCGTTTCAGGCCCGACGGGTGCGACCGTGACCGCCAACGGGAGTGGGGTCACGCCCGGCGGTGAGGCGTACCGCAAGTACCGAGTGGTCTTCGCGTCTGAGCACTTTGGTTCGGCTATGCGGATACGCGTCGTGCCGTCGGACCTGGCCGCGGGGCAGGTGCTGGCGATAGACAATGTGCGAATTGCACTGGTGACTCAGCCCGCTCAAGCATTCGCGGTGAGCCTTCCGTTCACCACGGATCAGGTTAATCTGTCCGGCGGCTCGGGAAACCTGGAGACGCCAGGGGCGGAGGATGACTATCTCATACCGATCAGTGGCGCTCCGGGGGACGACAGCATCTTCTTCGAAACGGGGTGTCAATCGGCGCTTGTGTATGAGCTTCGCGGTCCCGATGGCTTGGTGGTGCCCACTTCCGATGGTCTTTGTGTGCATCGTCTGTACGAAGGCCTCGCTGCGGGGACCTACACCCTGTCGGTGACCGGCACTGGCACACCCATGACCTATTCCACGCAGGTGACACGCCGCCCACCGCCTGAGGTCTTCAGCTACGCGGTTGGTGATCGGGTGGAGCCGGGCAAGGTCGCTGGTGTTGATGTTGCTGGTGCGGGGAACTTGGAGACCACTGCGTCGAAGGACGTGTATCAGTTCAGCCTGGCAGAGCCTCAGACGGTTGTGTTTGATGGTGCGGGTT
>CAZLJN010000017.1:0-10841 GCA_964559815.1 uncultured Propionibacteriaceae bacterium | reverse complement strand
GCAACATCAATAACCATCATGAGTATGAGCTTGCGGCTGGTGATTACCGGATCGACGTCGCCAACACGGGCGACATTGGCGGCTACTCGTTCGTTTCGTTTGTGAAGCCAGCGGCCCAAGTCTTTGATGTGTCGGTTGGTGATCGGGTAGAGCCGGGCAAGATCGCTGGTGTTGATGTTGCGGGCGCGGGCTCGTTGGAGACGACTGGTTCGAAGGATGTGTATCAGTTCAGCCTGGCAGAGCCTCAGACGGTTGTGTTTGATGGTGCGGGTTGGCCGTTGATCCCGTCGGCGTTGGTGAAGGTGTCGACCGGCGAGGTGTTGGGCAACATCAATAACCATCATGAGTATGAGCTTGCGGCTGGTGATTACCGGATCGAGGTCGCGAACTCTAGTGACATCGGCGGCTACAGCTTCTCGTCTTACGTCCAACTCGCTGAGGGGTCGATTCGCAGCAAGTGGGAGAGCATCGGTGGCCCGGGGAGCGGGCTTGGCCTGCCAATTTCCGCGCCGCAGTGCGATGGATCGCTGTGCTGGCAGGACTTCCAGGGTGGCCAGGTGATGTCCGCTGGTGGTTCGGCGTGGACGACGAAGGATGGAATTCGGGCTGCGTGGGTGGCTTCGGGTGCTGGTTCGGGGGTCTTGGGTGCGCCGGTGCGGGACCTTGGTTGTGGGTTGAAGGATGGTGCGTGCTATCAGGAGTTTGAGCATGGCTCGGTGTATTGGATGGCTGATTCGTCGGTGCGCACGGTTCTGAAGCCGATTAGGGATACCTGGGGCGCGAATGGTGGGGAGGGTAACTGGTTGGGTTACCCGACCAATGACCAGCAGTGCGATGTGGCGTCTGGGGTGTGCTGGCAGGACTTCCAGGGTGGCCAGGTGATGTCTTCTGGCGGTTCGGCTTGGACGACCTCGGCCGCAATTCGTGCGTATTGGATGACCGCGGGTGGCCCATCGGGAGATCTGGGTGCGCCGGTTGGTGGGTTGGAATCGTACGGTTCCGGCTTGGGCCAGGGGTTTGCGGGCGGTTCGGTGTTCTGGTCTGAGGGCACGGGGGCGCACGCGGTGCTGGGGCCGATTCGTAATGGCTATGGCCAGTTGGGTTGGTTCAACGGGTTTGGGTATCCGACTGAGGAGCAGCATTGCCAAGATGGTGTGTGTTGGCAGAAGTTCGGTAGTGGTGAGCTGATGTCGGTCGGGACCTGGGTCTCGACCACCTCGGACGAAATTCGAACCTATTGGCTGAGCCATGGCGGGCCGGGCGGCGGTTTGGGTATGCCGGCTTCGGGTTGGATCGGCCTGCGCGATGGGGGTTCGGCTCAGATCTTCCAGAACGGCACGGTGTATTCGACCGCTGATGGTGTGTTTGCTGTCTACCCGCCGGTTCGTGATGTGTGGGGTGGTAACGGCTACGAGACCGGTTGGATGGGCTACCCGACCTCGGACTCGACGTGTGATGCCGACACTGGGGTGTGCTGGCAGAAGTTCGAGCACGGCCAAATCATGTCCGCCAATGGTGGTGCGTGGACCACGTCAACTGAGATCCGTACCTACTGGGTGAACCACGGTGGCCCGAGTGGGGACTTGGGAATGCCGACCTCGGGGTGGATCGGCCTGCGCGATGGGGGTTCGGCTCAGATTTTCCAGAACGGCACGGTGTATGCGACTGCAGATGGTGTGTTTGCGGTGTATCCGCCGGTTCGTGATGTGTGGGGCGGCAACGGTTACGAGACCGGCTGGATGGGCTACCCGACCTCGGACTCCACCTGTGAGGACGGGGTGTGCTGGCAGAAGTTCGAGCACGGTCAGATTATGACTTCGGCTGGCGGTGCGTGGACGACGTCGAATGGCATCCGCTCCTACTGGCTGAGCCATGGCGGGCCGGGCGGTGATTTGGGTATGCCGTCCTCGGGCTGGATCAGCCTGCGTGATGGGGGATCTGCTCAGATCTTCCAGAACGGCACGGTGTATTCGACCGCTGATGGTGTGTTCGCGGTCTACCCGCCGATTCGTGATGCGTGGGGCGCGAACGGCTACGAAACCGGCTGGATGGGCTACCCGACCTCGGATTCCACGTGTGATGCCGATAAGGGTGTGTGCTGGCAGAAGTTCGAGCACGGCCAGCTCGCCAAGACCGCGGCAGGTGTGTGGACAACGACCGACGCGATTCGAGTGCGATGGCTAGCGGTCGGCGGCTCAACGGGCAGCCTCGGGAACCCGACCGGCGGCTTCGAAACCTACACCGACGGCAAGAGCCAATCATTCGAGCACGGCTCGATCTTCTGGTCTGAGGCCACGGGAGCGCATGCCGTGCGGACTCCCATCCGCACCGCCTACCTGCGAGCCGGCGGGCAAAGCGGTGATCTCGGCTACCCGACTGCAGAGCAGGAATGTCAAGACGATGTCTGCTGGCAGAACTTCGAGCACGGGCAGATCGTCGCCGTCGATGACGAGGCCTGGGTGACATCGGACGCGGTTCGCGTGCGTTGGCTGGCCCTGGGTGGTTCAACCAGTGATCTGGGGAACCCGAGCGGTGACCTTGTGGCTTACAGCGACGGCACCAGCCAGGCATTTGAACACGGTTCGATGTTCTGGTCGGACGCCGCGGGCGCCCATGCCGTCGTCGCTCCGGTTCTCGGCGTCTACGTGAGCGCCGACTCGAATGCAGGCAGCTATGGCTACCCGACGGCGGAAATGTCCTGCACCGAAACCGCCTGCCAGCAGGAGTTTGGGGGAGGGACTATTTCTGCTGCCAAGTGAGTGGGTCGTCAGGCCCGCTCACTTGGCGCGAGAGTACATCGGGGTCTGGTTCGCGACCCCGACGACCCGGACTGCCGCCCGACAAGCGCCGCTGACTCTAGGGGTGGCCCTGCCACAGCCGATCCTTCATCACTTGTTCGAGAGGTTCAGCCGTTCGGCAGTGGCGTGGGTGAAGAGCATGTCGCCGAAGTCGCCGGTGCCCGCCGCAATGAACGGTGTCTTCGGCGCGCGGGGTGGCTGAAAGAGCCGAGCGACGGATAGAACTCCCCAAACAGTCCACGCCCGCCGTATCAGGGTGTGGACTGGCTTGAGAGAACGGTATGCTCCCAAACCGGGGATGAGTGGTCGACGCAACTGGGGAGTGCGTTTTGGCAAGGGGAATCGGAAAACGGCTGGTGCGGCATGCGCCCGGAGTCGTCGTGTTTGCAGTCGTGCTGGCGCTGGTGTCGTCAGCCGCGCTGGCATTGGGCTTTCCGGTGCGTCAGCTGGATCTGAATGACACCGGTATCTGGGCGTCGTCCGACAGCGGGGGCGAATTCGGGCGGGTGAACAAGGCCGCCCTGGCGTTGGATGCACGAGTTGCTCCGCCGGGAGTGCGGACGCCTCCGTACCAGTTGGATGTGCTGCAGGACGGCAATCTGGTTTTCGGCCGCGACCACAACAATGCGCTTTTGACAAGGATCGATACGGCGCTGGGTAAGCCGCTGGCCGATCAGTCGGTCGCTGCTGATGCCACCACCGCGGTGGCTGTACACGGCGGCACCATGGCGGTGATGAACCGCGTCGGCCAGGTCTGGGCGACCCGCTACGACCCGGTCGCCGGGTCGGTGAACACGGGGCTGCTGAACCCGTCCACGCCGCCGCTGGCCAGCCTGGAGTTGGCCGCCGATGCGCCGTCGGGGAGTGCGGCGATGGCGGTCGGCGATGACGGACGGATCTATCTGGCCGGCGCCAACGGCCGACTGATCACCCTCGCCCCGCTCGGGGACGGTTTCGCTGCGCCGGCCACGTCCAGCATCGCGGCATTGACCTCGGTGGCGATGACCACGGTCGGGTCATCGGTGGTGTTGCTCGATGTTGCCGGCGGACGGCTGGTGCTTCCTGACGGACGCACGGTGCCGGTGGAGGCCGATGCGGCCACCCGTCTGCAGCAGCCGGGGCCGGCAGCCGAGTCGGTGCTGGTAGCCAACACCAAGGGCCTGGTGCGAGTGAAGCTCGCCACCGGCGAAGTGGTGCCGGTGTTCACCGAGACCCAGGGTGCGCCGGCAGCGCCGGTGCGGCTGGGCGGCTGTGATTTCGCGGCCTGGTCCGGGCCCGGGCGGGTCGTCCGGTTCTGTGACGGCGGGCAGGTCGAGCCGCGGCAGGTGTCCGGCGGCCTGGATCGTCCGGTCTTCCGGGTGAACCGTGACCAGCTGCTGCTGAACGATCAGACCGATGGCACCACCTACGACCTGGACACCGACACCGTCATCGACTGGCCCCAGCCGAAGCCGCCGGTCGAGCAGCAGGAGCAGAAGGAAGAGTCCGGCGCCGACGTCCAGCCGAAGCCGAAGGCGGTCGACGACAACCTGAAGGCGCGGCCTGAGCGGACCACAGTGCTGCACCTGCTCGATAACGACACCGACACGGTCGGTGGGGTGCTGACGATCCAGTCGCTCGACACCGGCGGCGTGGCTGGCGGCGCCGATCTGCAGATTTCGCCGGACGGGCAGACGGTGAAGCTGTTCCTGCCCAACGGAGTGTCCGCGGTCAACTTCAACTACACCATCTCCGATGGCGCCGACACCTCGACGGGTCACGTCACGGTGACCGACGCCGGCGACGCCGAGACCACGCCGAAGCTGCGCCCCAACTATGCGGCGCCGAAGTTGGCGGTGCCGTCGTTCGGCACCCTGATGATTCCGGTGGTCAGCGATTGGCGCGACGACGAGGGCGACCCGGTGACCGTGGTCAGCGCCCGCACCGACGACGGTCAGGTCGTCCCGGTCACCCCGGACGGGCAGCTGAACTACACCGCTGATGAGGCTGAGGCCGATGTTGATCGGACGATCTCCTACGAGGTGACCGATGGCGTGGGCGCCAAAGCCACTCCTACCCAGCTCAAGGTGAAGGTGCTGGGCACCAAGGCCACCCGCGGCGTGCCCGCCGTCGCCCAGCCCGACAGCGCCCGCGGTGAGGTGGGCAAGCCGATCACGATCTATCCGTTGAACAACGACATTCCCGGCGCCGACCCGGCCAACCTGAACGCCAAGCTCGCCCTCAACGGCGAGATCAACCAGAAGGCGCACCTGAAGGTCACCACCGATGAGAAGAGCGGCCGGGTCACGGTGGTCGCCGACCAGGCCGGGCCGTACTTCCTGGACTACACCGTCGACTTCGGCAGCACCGCGCCGGTCAAGGGCCAGATCCGGGTGGACGCGTTCGCGTCCAGTGCTGCTTCTCAGCCGGTCGCGATGCCCGATCAGGTGGCGATGCACGGCGCCGCCCCGATCCTGGCCGATGTGCTGGCCAACGACTACGACCCGCTGGGCAACCTGCTGACCGTCCAGTCGGCCACCCCGGTGACCCGGGGCGAGGTGCAGGTGCAGGTGATCAGCGGCCGCTGGCTGCGGATCCTGCCATCCGGTGAGCATGTGTCGCCGAATCCGCAGGTGATCCACTACACCGTCTCGAACGGCTCCCAGACCGCCTCCGGCGACGTGCTGGTGACGCAGCTTCCCGCGGTCGAGCAGGATCTGGCGTTGCCGCACAAGGACGCCGCGACCGTCCGGGTGGGCGACTCGGTACTGATCCCGGTGCTGGCCAACGACACCTCGCTGTCGGGACGTCCGCTCAGCCTGGCCACCGACAAGCTCGGCACCGATCATGACGGGCAGCTGCCGGTGTTCGATCGCGCCAAGCGGGCCGATGAGGATCAAGGCGATGTCGGGCAGGCGTTCGTCCGTGGCAATCAGATTCGCTACATCGCGCCGGCCACGGTCGACGGCACCCGCCAGGTGGTGATCTCCTACACCGTCCAGACCGCGTCGGGGGACACCGCTGAAAGCATGGCAGTGGTCACGGTGAAGCCCGAGCCGAGCGCCGACCATCCGGACGCCGCGCCGGTGGCCAACACTGTCGAGACCCGGGTGGTCTCCGGTAGCCGGGTGCGGATCTCGATCCCGACCTCGGGCCAGGACCCCGACGGTGACTCGGTGGTGGTGACCGGTCTCGCCTCTGCTCCGAGCCTGGGCCGAGTGATGGCGATCAGCCCCAACTCACTCACTTACGAGGCCTACCCGATCGACGGCATGGTCGGCACCGACACGTTCCGCTACGAGGTGGCCGACAAGTACGGACGCACCGGCACCGGCACCGTCCGGGTTGCGGTGACCGCACCGGGTCAGACCCAGCCGCCGGTCGCGATGGACGACCAGCTGACCACCCGTCCCGGCGCCCAGGTGCAGCTGAACGTGATGACCAACGACTTCACCGCGCGCGACGATGCCGTCACTGTCGTGCCGCTGAACAAGACCAACAACCCGGTGCCGGACGGGGTCAGCCTTGGCTCCGAGCAGGGGCCGCTGGTGGCCAAGGCCCCCGAGGTCACCGAGCAGCCGGTGGTGGTCAACTACGCGTTGACCGGCAACGGCGGCACAGGTCCCTCGGCGGTGGTCTCGATCACCTCCCAGGCCGGTTACAACAATCCGCCGCGCGTGGTCGATCAGGTCGCCGAAGTGTCGGGAAATGTGGGCAAGGCCAATCTGCTCGCCGAGGCCTGGGACGTCGACGATGCGGTCGAGTCACTGACCGTCGCGCTGGCCGCGCCGGTCGATGGCGCCACCGTGGTCGGCAAGGACTTGACCGTGCCGCTGCGGGAACGTCCGCAGGTGATTCCGTTCACGGTGTCCGATCCGGGCGGCGCGATGAGTGCCGGAGTGGTGTTCGTGCCGGCTGCCGGCACCGGGGCGCCCCATCTGAAGGTCGATGCCAGCATCCAGATGGGCTCGGATTCCACCGCCAGCTTCGGCATCGGTGACTACGTGGAATCGCCCCGCGGCAAGCCGGTGCGGATCTCCTCGGCCCGTGCCGACGCCTCGCCGAGCGAAGACCTCGACGCCAAGGTGGACGACGACGGCCGGTTCACCCTCACCTCGAAGAACCACTACGTGGGCCCGGCGGCGGTGACCCTGGACGTGATGGACGGCAGTTCGCAGACCGATGAGGGCGTGCTGACCGCGACGGTGACCATTCCGGTGCAGATCGGTGCACCGACGCCGGTGCTGCGCTGCCCCGACGATCCGCAAACCATCGTCCAGGGTGGCGAGATCAAGAACCTCGACATCACTTCGCTGTGCCATGTGTGGAGCCCCGATCCGGGCACCTTGGGCAACCTCACCTACTCGGCAGGCTGGGCCCAGCCGATCGATCAGGTGTCGGCCACCGGTGGCGCGCATCAGGTGAAGCTCGAAGCCGGTGGTGGTGCCCCGGAGGACGGCCAAGGAACAATCACGATCGGGATCGAAGGCACCGCAGCAGCGACCGACACGCTGCCGGTGGTGGTCGTCCCGGCCGACCCGCCGCGGATGCGGTCGGTGAGTCTGACCGACATCAAAGCCACCTCCCCGGTGAAGGTGCCGATCTCGCTGATCTCGCCGCTGCGCGACGCCCAGACCAAGGTGTTGGAGATCACCCAGACCTCCGGGGGCAAGGCGGCCACCAGCATCGATCAGGCCTCGGTCAGCATCACTCCAGATGTGGCCACCTTCGGCAAGCTCACCTTCGAGGTGAAGGCGACCGACCTGGCCTCGGATCCGGGCCGGGAGAGCCGCTGGGTGACCGGTACGGTCAGCATGGTCGTCTACACCCGTCCCGATCCGCCGAGTGCGCCGCGCGACGGTCCCGCCGTGCAGTCGCACGCCGCGACCTTGTCGTGGACTCCGGGCAACGCCAACGGCGCACCGATCGACTCCTACGAGTTGAAGATCGCCTCCGGCCCGGGGGCGGGCAAGACCATCACCTGCCGGTCCACTCCGTGTCGGGTGACCGGTTTGGAGAACGGCAAGGACGTCACCTTCCAGGTGCGGGCCCACAACAAGGCCGACTGGAGCGAGTGGAGCCCCACCTCGCCGGTCATCACCCCCGACATCGCGCCGGGTGCTCCGGCCTGGGTGAAGGTCAGCGATCCGCAGGACCATTCGGTGCTGGTCAGCTGGGGCCCGATCGCCAACGACGGCTCGCCGATCAAGGTGATCCACGTCGCCGGGGCCGGTGACAACAAGGACGTGACCTCGGGTAACAGCGTGCGGATGCGCACCCCCGACAACAACGTGGTCTACGACTTCTCGGTGTCCGGCGAGAACAACTTCGCGGTCGGCCCGGCGGTCTCCGACAAGGGTCAGTCGTCCGGCAAACCGATCGGGCTGTCGGTCGATCCGCCCAACCCGGGGGCGCTGGTGGGCGCGACCACCAATGTCACGATCGGGTGGACGCTCGCGTCGGCCGAAGGGCCCCGCCCGCCGACCTTCAGCGTGGTCCGTAGCGACGGCAAGAAGATCTGCAGCGACGTCACCCGCACCAGCTGCGTCGACGACACCGTCCACTTCGACGGCACCTCCTACACCTACTCGGTGACCGCGACCAACGCCACCGGTGGTGCAGCGCACTCCACCACCACCCGCTCCAGCAGTTGGGCCGCGGTCGGCACCCCCGACAACTGGGCGAACACCTGGTCGGCGGCCCCGACCGGCGCGGACGGTACCGCCACGCTCACCTTCACCGTTCCGCCGTCGCGCGGTGGAACCTCGAATGTGACCTTGCTCCGTTCCGGGAAGAGCACGGTCTCGGTGCCCTCGCCCGGTCCCGCCGGCGGTGCACGCACCTTCACCACCACCGGACTCACCGACGGCACCGCCACCACCCTCACCCTGCGGGTCTGTAACGAATCCGGCCGCTGCAGCACCTCAGCTCCTCGGACGGTGACGACCTTCGGTCCGCTGCCGACCCCGGGCGTTTCGGCCACGCACAGCGCCGACAAGGTGACCGGCTCGGCCACCGGCAACGGCAACGGTGCGGACGCGACCCTCACGCTGTACATCGACGGGGTGAATATGGGTCACACCAGCGGAAAGGGCAGCCTCAGCATCAGCAAGACCCGCACGGTCGGCTACAGCAACAAGGTCACCGTGAAGGCGGTCCTTACCAGTGGCGCCACCGACCCTGCTCGTGGCGACAAATCCGCTTCCACGAGCGAGACGACCGGCCCCAAACCGCCGGATCCTGTCTTGCGACTGTCGAAGGGGGATGCGTGGTACTTGGCCAACTGCGCCCCTGGCTACTGCAACTACCTGCATTTGACGACCCAAAACGTCTCCGGCTCCTATACCTGCACCGCGCATTCCGGGAGCACGACGTTCCAGACCGTCCATTTGAGCGGCGAAGTGAACCGCGACATCAGCAGTTGGGTGTTCCAGTCGGGCCACTCCGTATATGCGCGGTGCGTGATTGACGGGAAGGCCTACTACTCCCCAACCGTGAGCTGGTAGGCGGAGATGTCAGCGATCTGCCAAGAAGATGAGGAAGAACAACGATGATTACGACTGACCAAGCGCGCTGGTTCAACCAGACCTTCGAGCAGATCGTCTCCAACGTGGAGATCGCCATCCGCGGCAAGCGGGACGTGATCCGGCTGGCGGTCACCTGCATGCTGTCCGAAGGTCACCTGCTGCTGGAGGACAACCCCGGCACCGGCAAGACCCAGCTGGCCAAGGCCATGGCGAACTCCGTCCAGGGCACCCACAGCCGCATCCAGTTCACTCCTGACCTGCTGCCCTCCGACGTCACCGGCGTGACCGTGTTCGACCAGGAGAAGCGGGCCTTCGAGTTCCACAAGGGCCCGATCTTCGCCACCGTGGTGCTCGCCGACGAGATCAACCGGGCCAGCCCGAAGACCCAGTCGGCGCTGCTGGAGGTCATGGAGGAAGGCCGGGTCACCATCGACGGCGTCGGACATTCGGTGGGCAGCCCGTTCATGGTGATCGCCACCCAGAACCCGATCGAGCAGGCCGGCACCTACCGGCTGCCCGAAGCTCAGCTCGACCGCTTCCTGATGAAGACCTCGATCGGCTACCCCGACCACGACGTGGCCATGGAGCTGATGCTGCAGGCCGCCACCCGTGACCGTTCGGCCACCGTCGCGCCGGTGATCGTGGCCAGCGCGGTGCAGCAGATGGCCACCTTCGCCAACGACGTCCACGTCGAGCCCGCCATCGCGGCCTACATCTCGCAGTTGGCCATCGAGTCCCGTCGCCACAGCAACCTCAAGCTCGGCCTGTCGATGCGTGGCGCGCTGGCCTACGTCCGCGCAGCCAAGACCTGGGCGATCAGCAAGGGACGCAACCACGTCCTGCCTGACGACATCAAGGATCTGGCGGTGCCGGTGATGAGTCACCGCCTGCTGCTCAGCGCTGAAGCCCAGTTCTCCGGGGTCACCACCGAACGGGTGATCGACGAGCTGCTGGCGAGCGTGGCCGCCCCGGTGCTGCGGGAGGTCTGAGACACCGGTGACCACCCAGATCAGGCCGTTGCAGGCCACTGCGACACCACCGCCGCGCGCCGCCCGGGTCAAGTGGGGGCGTCTCGGCGCGCTGCGCCGTTGGCTCGCCGACGCGCTGGTGCCGGTGCGACGGATCTGGTTCGCCACCGGACCCTTCCGTGAGGCGCTGCGGCCGCTGCTGGCCATGGTCGTTCGGGGGCTGCGGGTGGTCTCGGGCCTGGGCTGGACCCTGCTGGGGGCCGGGGTGCTGTTCGCCGTCCTGGGCGCCCGCCTGGGCTGGCGGGAGTTCAGCTACATGGCCGGGGTGCTGTTCGTCCTGGTGACCGGGGCCGCACTGTTCGCCATCGGCCGCACCCGGCTGGAGGTCGACTTCGAGGTGGCGCCGCAGCGGATCGTGGTCGGCGATGCGGCGGCCGTCCAGTTCCGGGTGAAGAACCTGGGACGAATGCCGCTGCTGCCGCTCGGCCTGGAGTTCGGGGTGGGGGAGTCGCTGGCCGCCTTCACGCTGCCGGCCCTGGGCATCGGCGCGGAGTTCGCCGACGTTGCCG
>CAZLJN010000016.1:0-16812 GCA_964559815.1 uncultured Propionibacteriaceae bacterium | reverse complement strand
GTGGGTGATGTATTTGGTCTCGTTGCACGGCCAAGCGACATCGGGGCGGGTGTTGCCGCTGGCGTCGACCAGCGGGTAGCCGACCGAGTGCACCGCGGGCACCCAGTAGTAGCCGGCGGCGATGCGCTCCAGTGCCGGGGCGCCCATACGGGTCATGATCCGCATGTTCAGCACGACGTAGGGGCTGTCGGTGATCTCGATGCCGAGGCGGGCCAGCGGGCTGGTCACCGGGCCCATCGAGAACGGGATGACGTACATCGTCCGGCCGCGCATCGAACCGGCGAACAGCCCGGCCAGGGTGGTGCGCATCTGGTTCGGCTCGGCCCAGTTGTTGGTGGGGCCGGCGTCGGCCTCGTTCACCGAGCAGATGTAGGTGGAGGCCTCGACGCGAGCGACGTCGGCGGGGTCGGAGCGCGCCAGGAACGAGTTGGGCCGGATCGACGGGTTCAGCTTGATGAAGGTGCCCGAGTCGACGAGCAGCTGCTGGAGGCGATCGCGCTCAGCCTCGGAGCCGTCACACCAGTAGATCTGGTCGGGCTGCGTGAGGGAGGCGACGCCGGCTACCCAGTCCAGCAGGGGCTGTGGGGCGTTTGCTGGCGCATTGTTAGGGGTGGTCGCGGCGTCTGGTGCCATGGGGATCTCCTCGGAGAGTTACTCGTCTCGGTTCCGGCGGCTTCATTCTCGCGCAAGTTCGCGGGAGGGTCAGCACAAGTGTCCGAACTGGGCGGGTTCAGACGGCAAACATTAGAGCCGAGATTAAGGCCTGGGTAGGGGAGATTCCACCAGGGTGGAATGTCAGGCCATGGAAAATCGATCCTCCCGAGGCCCCGGGCAGGCTCGGTTGGACGACCGCCGGGCGGTGAAGTATGGTTGAAGACGCTTTCCTGCGCTCGTGGCTCAATGGATAGAGCATCTGACTACGGATCAGAAGGTTGGGGGTTCGAGTCCCTCCGAGCGCGCAGGATCGAAGGGCCGGGCGGTAACGTCCGGCCCTTCGTGCATCTTCTTGTGTGTCTTCGGGTCTGCTGCGCCGGGGCGCGGGTGTGGCGAGCTACATGGCGAACTCGGCGGCCTGGATGCCGTTCTCCAAGGCGTCGAGGACGGTGTCGATGTCGTCCTGGCTGCGGATGTCGCCGTACCACCAGCCCTCGGGATAGATCACCATGGCCGGTCCCTTTTCGCAGGTCTTCAGGCAGCCGGTGCTGGTGACCAGTACGTCATGCATGCCGCGATCGGAGAGCTCCTCTTGCAGGTACGGCAGCAGCGCCACCGCGCCGGCCTTGTTGCAGATTCCCTGGGCGTTGCCGTTCCCGCGGAAGCTGCAGCAAACGAAGATGTGGTGCTTCAACTCGGCCATGCGTCACCTCCTCATCCTTCGGCGCCCCGCTGGCGCCGTGGTGTGTCGCACCCTACGAAGATTCCGATTTCGTGCGGGTTACCGGCATGGACGCCCGCTCACGTATGGGGAATAACGGGGCTCAAGAATGGGGATTAGACGTTGTGGTCGTGGGTGTGATGCGCTCAGATTCGGGGAGTTCGTCCACTCAGCTTTGGGGAGCAGACACGCTCACAAATGGGGAGTAGTGTGCTGCGCCCCGGCTAGCATGGCAGCCATGGCTGGCGGCTACGTGATGGTGGAACGACGGGTTGGGGCGCTTCTGGGGCGTCTGGTCGACGAGGAGCCGGTGATTGCGCTGCATGGTCCGCGCTCGGTCGGCAAGTCGACGGTGCTGTGGAAGCTCGCTGAATCGCAACACGTCGGAGTGATCGATCTGGACGACGTTGAGACCAGGGAGGCGTTGGCGGCGAACCCGCGAATGGTGACCATGGGTGAGGTGCCGCTGTGCATCGACGAATACCAGCGCGTCCCCGAAATTCTGGACGCGATCAAGGCGCGACTGAACCGTGACGGCACCCGTCCAGGGCTGGCGGTGATCACCGGCTCGACCCGGCAGGACGCGCTGCCGCGCACCGCCCAAGCGCTGACCGGTCGACTGCATTCGCTGACTATCTGGCCGCTGTCGCAAGGCGAGATCGCCGGGGTGGCCGAGGAGTTCCTGACCGCGATCCGCCAGGATGCCGAGGCGGTGGTGGGCGACCAGCTGCCGTCCGATGAGGCCCGCGACGGCTACGCCGAACGGGTCTGCGCCGGCGGATTGCCGCTGGCGCTGGGGCGCTCGGAGACGGCGCGGGCGCGCTGGTTCGACGACTACGTGCGCCAGTCGGTCGACCGCGACGCCCAGGAGCTGGGGCAGGTGCGGCAGCGCCAGGCGTTGGCCGAACTGCTCAGCTATGTGGCCGCGCAGACCGGGCAGTTGATGAACGTCAGCAAGGCCGCCGACGCGGTGGGGGTGGATCGCAAGACCGCTGAGGCGTACCTGCGGCTGCTGGAGGATCTGTTCCTGACCTCGCGGCTGCCGGCGTGGGGGACCGAGCTGCGTTCGCGGGTGAGTGCGCGACCCAAGATGCACCTGGTCGACTCCGGTCTGGCGGCGCGGTTGCTGCGGCAGACGCCATCCAAGCTGGTCGACTTCGAGCCGGCGGTGATGGGCACCTTCGAGCGGTTGCTGGAGACGTTCGTGGTGGGCGAGCTGCGCAAGCAGGCGTCCTGGCTGGATGAGCCGGTGACCTTGGGGCACTGGCGGACGTCCGATGGGGCCGAGGTCGATCTGGTGGTGGAGTTCGACGACGGCGACGTGGTGGCGGTCGAGGTGGCCGGCAATGAGCGGGCGACCGGGTCGGTGTTCAGCGGGCTCGCGCAGCTGCGGGACGCACTGGGGGCCCGTTTCCGTGCCGGGGTGGTGCTGACCACCGGCAGCCGTTCCTACACTCACGCCGACCGGCTGCATGTGATGCCGATCGATCGGATCTGGCAGGTGTGCTCCTATCCGGCGGCGTCCCGGACGCGAGTCGTCCATCCGGACACCTGGACCAAGATGCCCTGACCAGGGGATTCTTCCGGCCGTGGGGGTGGCTTCACAGCAAACCCACAGCGGTCGGATCAGAGCCTGCGCCGGTTTGGCAAGGGGGAGCACGCAACTGCTGAGGTGCCATTGACGCCTATGGAGAGGGCGGTCCATGGTGTCGGCCATGGCAGATCAGAACTCGCCGCTCACCGGCAACTCGACCATCGAGACCTGGCTCAATGACCCGGTCGGTGGTCCGCTCTTGCGAGGATTCCTGGCGCAAGGTGGTCAGGACGAAAGCTCGCTGGCTCCGATCAAGACCTTTCCGCTGCAGCAGTTGGTTGCGCTGAGCCAAGGTCAAGTACCCCAAGCGGTCATCGACGATCTGGTACTCAACGCCAACGGCGGGGTGATGCCGGAGGTGGCCGAGGCTGCCGACGCGGCCCCCGAACAGTGGGTGGAGAAGATCACCCCGGGTCGGTTCACCGGCAAGACGGTGATCGTCACCGGCGCCGGGTCGGGCATCGGCAAGGCCACCGCATCCCGACTGGCGCGCGAGGGTGCTCGACTGATCGCGGTCGACATCTCCGCCGAACGGCTGGCCGAGTTCCAGGCGTCCGTGCCCGGTGCTGACGTGACCGTCGTCACCGGGGACATCTCCAACCAGGCCGACGTGGACGCGATCGTGGCGGCCGCCGGCGACAAGATCGACGGCCTGGCTAATGTCGCCGGGATCATGGACAACATGACCCCGCTGCACGAAGTCTCCGACCAGATCTGGGACCGGGTCTTCGCGGTCAACGTGGACGGGCTGTTCAAGCTCAGCCGGGCCGTGCTCGCCAAGATGGTCGAGGCGAAGAGCGGCTCGATCGTGAACATCTCCTCGGAGGCCGGCCTGCGCGGCTCCGCGGCCGGCTTGGCCTACACCGCCAGCAAGCACGCCGTGGTCGGCATCACCCGTAGCGCGGCTTTCACCTATGCCCGGCTCGGCATTCGGGTGAATGCGGTCGCTCCCGGCCCGGTGGCGACCAACATTCAGGCCAGCTTCGACTCTGCCCTCGGGCAGGAGCGGATCGGTGGGCTGCTGGCGAACATTCCGCCGGTGGCCATGCCGGACCAGCTCGCGGCGTCCATCACCTTCCTGCTCAGCGATGACGCCACCAACCTGACCGGCGTGATCCTCCCGTCCGACGGCGGCTGGTCGGTGCAGTAGCTCCCACTCCTCCCCCCTGGCGGGCCATGGCGTCATCGGCGTCATGGCCCGCTGTGTGTCTGGGTTCGGGCCACCCCGCACTCCACGCCGCACTCCACGCCGCACCCCACTTCGCGCCGTAACCCCACCATGCCTCTAGGCGCAGGGGACACACGTCCCCCGGCGACTCGCCCGGCTGGTCCTCATCAGACCGCCCGCGCCCGCCAGCCTGCCGGGGCGCAGCCCTCCAGCCTGGGACGAGTACTGACCGGGCTGGGCGGTGGGTCATCTGGCAGGGCCGGGGGATGGGTGAGGTTGTCGGGCGCCCCTGACGCTCGCTCAGGTGCTGGCCTGGGAAGTTGCCGTCGTTGGTGCCGTCGAGGCTGTCGGTTCGGGTCGAACCGCGCCGGCGGGATGAACTGCGGCAGGCCGTCCGTGGCGATCTCGACCTGCCACTGGTCACGCAGGCCGTACCTCGCGGGCTCGACCAGGCCGTGGTGGTGATGGCAGAGCAGAACGAGATTGCCCAGCGCCGTGGGGCCGTGGGCCCACCAGGGAACGATGTGGTGGGCCTCGCACAGCTCCGGACGGACGTCGCAGCCGGGGAAGGCGCAGCCGCCGTCGCGCACCGTCAGGGCAGTACGGATGCCCTCGCTGACCAGGCGTTTAGCCCGTCCGACGTCCAACACCTCTGAGGCGACGCCGAACACCACGGGCACGATCTCGGCGTCGCAGCACAACCGGCGCAACTCGCCCGCGGAGATCGGCTGATCTTCGCCGATCAGTCCGGCGTGGGCCGCATCGTCACGGAGGCGCTGATGATCGAGGGTGACCACCACGCGAGCACCGCCGAGGCCGGCGACGGGCTTGGACTTCTCGACACTGGTCAGCAGGGCGATCAGGGCATCGGCCCGGCGCTGCTCGGGGCTGGTGTGCTCGGCGAGGGGGTCTCGGGCTTCGATGGCCGTGCGCCGCAGGTGCTCGGCGTGCGCGTTGAGGAGGGTGACGAATCGCTCGCCCTCGACCCGCGGCAGGCTGCCTTCGAAGCGGAGCGACCCGGCCTCGCGGAAGAACCGGAGTGACCGCGCGCGGTGAGCGGCTTCGGCCTCGCGTTGGAGCTTCGTCTCACACACCTCGGTCGAGGTGGCCGGCGCTACCTGGGCCAGCACCTGCGGCGCAGCCTTGGCGAGCTGGTCGGCGTCGAGGTGGGCGGCGAGTTCGACCAGGACGTGCTCGGCGGCGACCTGCTGACCCTCATCGAGCTGGCCGGACAAGGAGTCGAGCACCCGTCCGATCGAGCGCACCTGGCCGGCGCCGACCCGTCCGGCCACGGCGGCCTCGGCCACCTCGGGATGGGCGCGCATGGTCTTGGCCTGCCCGACCGCTGCCGCGGCTTCCTTCCGTGAGAGCGTCTCGCCCAGGCCGAGCCAAGACCCCAGCGGCGTGCCGGCGACGCGTTCGGCGGCCTGCGCGCGATCAGCCTCACCCACCAACAGGGCGGTCAGCGCCTGCAGCCGTCCGCTTGCTTGGCGGGCGGCGCGCACCCACTTCAGCCGAGTCTCCGGCGCGATTCCACCGCGATGGGGATCGACCCGATCAAGCAGGCGCGCGACCTCAGCCAGCGCCTGGCCGGCCGGGATGAGCACCTCTGTTTCCATGCCTCCAGCCTGCCAATTCAACGCAACAAAATCGAACGAAAATCCGATTGTGTGGATAACTTCTTCGCCGTCCACAGACTGCCGATTGCGGGTCGACATCGCTCGTCGAAGTTCGACGGGGAGTGGTGGAGTCGTGACTATCCTGAGCGGACGGACGCAGCTCGGGAGCGAGGGGGACGGCATGGCGGGACTCATCGAGCGCCTCCGCGACCGCGATGTGGTGACGGTGACCGTGGGTGAGTGGCCGGCGGCGACGCCGGCGGTGCGGTTCAGCTACACCTCGGGCTGGCGAAAGGCCATTACCCCCACGGGGATGGTCGTCTGCCTCGGTCTGGGTGTGTGGGCCGTCCTCGGCGGCGTGTGGCAGTTGGTCATGTTTCCCGCTCTCCTGGTGCTGCAGTTCCTGATCTTCTACTCCACCTCCTTCGACTGGATCGACCGGCTGATGGGGCCCACGGTGCTGCGAGCGGCGCAAGCGTTGGGCACCGAAACCGGCGAGCGCACGTGGACGGTGACGGGCGCGCACGCCCACGATCTGGCCGGGGAGGTGCGGGCCTGGATGTTCTACAACCGGCCCGACCGCGTCCTGGGCGCGGACGTGCCGCCCATCGAGTTGGAGCGCCGCTACATCGCCACCGCGGGCCCGGTCCTGCGCACCTATCTGCAGCCGATCCTGACCGCCGCCGAGCACGGCAATGAGCCGCTGATGCTCGACGAATCCGGCCCCGACGAGCAGCGACAGCCCGGCGACCCGTGGCCCTTGCTCGGCTCGGCGGCACCCGAGTGGCACCAGCCGGGCACCGGTCAGCCGCGGCCCTGACGCCCTCACGGCCGGACGAGGGTAGCGCCAGCACTACCCTCAGACGCCCCTAGGCGCCCGTGTGCGGAACAGGCGTGCGCGGTTGGCTGGAGGACGTGAACAACTCAGCTCCCGGCACCGTCCCGCAACCACCTCTCACCCATCAGCCCGACCACGGCGTCCCGGTCGGCCCCGTCCTACGGGCCAGCGCGCTCACCAAGACCTACGGCACCGCGCCGGCCCTGACCCGCGCCCTCACCGGCGTCGACCTGCAGGTCGGGGCAGGGGAATCGATCGCGATCATGGGGCATTCGGGTTCGGGCAAGACCACCCTGCTGCATGTGCTCGCCGGCGTCCTCGCCCCCACCTCCGGGACGGTCAGTTGGCGGGGCCGCGACCTCGCCACCATGTCGGACGCCGACCGCACCAAACTGCGCCGCTCCGAGTTCGGCTTCGTCTTCCAGTCCGGCCAGCTCCTTCCCGAACTGCCCGCGCTCGAGAACGCCGCGCTGCCGCTGCTGCTGGCCGGCATCGACCGCCGCCTGGCCATGCAACTGGCCCACGACCAGCTCGGACGCCTCGGCCTGGCCGGTCTCGAGAAGCGGCGTCCCGGCGAACTGTCCGGGGGGCAGGCTCAACGTGTCGCCATCGCCCGCGCCCTGGTCAGCGACCCCGAAGTGATCTTCGCCGACGAACCCACCGGCGCCCTCGACCAGGCCACCGGCTGGGAGGTGATGCGCGCGCTCAAGGAATCGGCCTACATCTGTGGCGCCGCTCTCGTCGTGGTCACCCACAACCCCGAAGTCGCGCACTGGTGCGCCCGCACCATCACCATGACCGACGGACGGATCACCCACGTCGCCACCCAGCAGCCGTCGGCCCCCGAGCTGCACCTGGTCCCGCCGCCACCTCCGCCCATGCCAATGCCCCTGCCGAACGCGTTCGGCGGCGTCCGCGGAGCAGCCCGATGAGCGCCACCCAGTTGTGGCTGCTGCTGCGCCGCCACGCCGCCCACGACCCCAGTACCTCGGCCCGCTTCACCGCCGTCCTGGCTGTGATCGCCTTCGCCGCGACCTCGGCGGTGTCGCTGGTGGTCGTCGGTGGTCTGATGGCGTTCATCGGACGCTGGCGGGCCGGTCTGAAGGTCGGCGATATCGACCCGATGTTCTATGTGGTGCTCGCCGGCTTCGCCGTTCTGCTGCTGCTCGTCCCGCTGGCCACCCTCGGCGCCGCCGCGGCCCGACTGGCGATGGCCCGCCGCGACGCCCGTCTGGCAGCCCTGCGGCTGGCCGGTGCCACCACCTGGCAGGTGTCGGTGATCACGCTGCTGGACGCCGGGCTGCAAGCGCTGATCGGCTCCCTGATCGGCGTGGCCGGCTATCTGGCCGTCCTGCCGATCGTCGCCCAGCTCAGCTTCCAGGGCCGCCAACTCGGGCTGGCCGAGCTGTGGGTCGGATTCCCCCTGCTCGCCGCGACGGTGGTGGCCGTGGCTGCGGTGGGCGTCCTGTCGGCGGCCGCGAGCCTGCAGCGGGTGCGGATCACTCCGCTGGGTGTGGCTGCCCGGGTGTCCCCGCCGAAGCTCAGCGTCTTTCGGATCACCGGGCTGCTCCTCGCCGCCGCCGGCGCCTACCTGTCGGTCAACCTGATGGGGTCGCTGGCGGGGCTGTTCGTGGTGCTGGTGTTCGGCGGCTTCGTGGCCATCGGCATGGCCGTTCTCAATCTGATCGGCCCGCTGGTCCTCCAAGTCATCGGACGGATCACCGCCGGCAACGCGCGCTCGGCCGCCACCCTGCTGGCCGGACGCCGCATCGCCGACGACCCGAAGGCCGCCTGGCGCAGCGTCGGTGGCGTGGCCATTGCCGCCTTCATCGCCGGGCTGACCTCGCTGATCGGGCTGTTCGCCGACTCCCCGCACCCCAACGACTCCGACCTGGTGTTGATCACCGACCTGACCACCGGCGGGCTGCTCACCTTGGTCATCGCCGGAGTGCTGGCCGCCGTCTCCACCGGCGTCATGCAGGCCGGACGTCTGATCGACCAGCGCCAGGAGTACCGCAACCTCGTCCTGGCCGGCTCCGACACCCGCACCCTCGATCGCGCCCGGCTGCGGGAGACGTCCGTTCCGCTGATCGCGGCGTTGGGGACGGCCACCGCCAGCGTCCTGGTGGTGATGGTTCCGGTGATCGGCGCGAGTGCCTTCGCCACGCCGCAGGTGGCGCTGCTGTATCTGGGCAGCGTCGCGGTCACCGCGGCGATGGTGATGGCGGGGGTGGCGGCGACCGGCTTTGTGGCCCGTGGGCTCACCGCCGATCTGGCCCAGTGAGCGCCGTCTGCCCCGGTACCCCACGCCGAGCATCTAGGTTGGAACTGTGACCACCACACCCGTGACCACCACACCCGCGGCCGATCCGTACGTGGCCCTGCGGCAGCGGCTCACGATCACCCGCAACCCGCTGCGGGTGGTGATCAGCCCGCTCGCCTGGCGCTCGGCGGCGTACGCACTCACCTCGATGCTGATCGGCGGGGCGGCGTTGATGATCGGCATCCTGGGGGTCGTCTTCCTGCCCTGGATCGCCGCCGCGACCACCGCGGTCGAGCGTCGCCGCGTCGAACTGCTGGGGCTGCCGAGCCTGGTGGCCGCCACCCCGACCCGTCCGAGCTGGCGGGAGGTGTTCGCCGGCCGCGGCGAGGCCACTTTGGGAGTGTGGGCGCTCACCTCGGTGTTCGGCCTGATCAACCTGATGCCGGTGGTGGTGCTGGCGTTCGCGATGTTCGCCGGCGTGGTGGGTGTGCAGGCCAGCTTCGCTCGCCGCTTCGAGCCGGTGATCTTCATCCTCAGCGTCGGGTGGCTCGCCGTGATGGTCGTGTTCGCCCTGTACGTGTGTTGGGTGCTGGCCGCCGGGCAGGCCTATCTGGAGCATTCGCTGCTGCTGCCGTACTCGGCACTGACTCGCCAGGTGGACGAGCTGACCAGCTCGCGCAGTGAACTGGTCGACGTCTTCGAGGGCGAGCGTCGGCGGATCGAACGCGACCTGCACGACGGTGCCCAGCAGCATCTGGTGGTCACCACGATGCGGCTGGGGGAAGCTGTCTACTCACTCGATCAGGACGACCCGGCGGCCGCCCGCAGCGCCGTCCTGGACGCCCAGACCGCCGTCGAGGACGCGCTGGCTGCGCTGCGCACCACGATCCGCGGCATTCACCCCCAGGTGTTGACCGACCGTGGCCTGGTGGCAGCGGTCGAGGAGGTGGCTGCGCGTCAGCCGATCCCCACCCGTTTCGAGTGTCACGGCCTGCCCGCGCCGCTGCCGCCGCAGACCGAGAGCGCGGCCTACTACGTGGTCGCCGAGGCGCTGACCAATGTCGCCAAACACGCCGCCGCCACCCAGGCCTGGGTGCAGTTGACCTACACCGGCGCCGAGTTGCGCATCGACCTCACCGACGACGGGCGCGGCGGCGCCCGCTGGGTGCCAGGTCACGGCATCAGCGGATTGGCCGAACGTACTCAGACCGCCGGCGGCACGTTCGTCCTGCACAGCCCCGTCGGCGGACCCACCATGATCACCGTCACGCTGCCATACGATCGCACTCATGAAACTCGCGCTCGCTGACGACGCCGCCCTGCTGCGCGCCGGGCTGATCGGGTTGCTGGAGCGTGCCGGTCATGAGGTGGTCGCAGAGGCTGTCGACGCGCCGTCCTTGGTGGCCGCGATCGACGAACTGGCCGCCGCCGGGAGGTTGCCGGACGTGGTGCTCACCGACGTCCGGATGCCGCCGGGGATGACCGACGACGGGTTGCGTGCCGCGGTCGAGATTCGTCGCCGCTACCCGACGCTGCCGATCATGGTGCTCAGCCAGTACGTCGCCCCCGCCTATGCCTCGGCGTTGCTGGACGCCGCCGCGCTGCCGCACGCGCCGGGCACCGGCTACCTGCTCAAGGAGCGGGTCGGACGGGTGGCCGACTTCATGAACTCATTGCAGGTGGTGGCCGGCGGCGGGCTGGTGATCGACCCCGAAGTCGTGCGTTCGTTGCTGCAATCGCGCCGCGGCGACTCGAAACTTGGCCGGCTCACCCCACGCGAGCACGAGGTGCTGTCCCTGATGGCCGACGGTTCGTCCAACTCCCAGATCGCCGAGGCGCTGGTGATCACGCCCGCCGCCGTGGCCAAGCATGTCGCCAACGTCTTCGCCAAGCTCGATCTGGGTCCCGACGAGGAGAATCGCCGCGTCCGGGCGGTACTTGCCTACCTCAATCAGGCCTGAGACTCACCAGTCGCGGGTGGCGATCAGCTCTTCGATGTCGACATCGGCGTAGCCGTAGCTGTCGGCGATGAAGCCGAAGTCCTCGGCGATCGCCTCGCGGGCGGCGGTCTCGATCTCGCTGCCGGCCTCGAAGAACTCGTCCTGGAGTTCGTTGAACTCCTCGGTGGCGGCGTGGCTGAGCACGTACAGACCAGCCAGGTCAGGACGCTGCGCTTCCACGCTCTCGGCGAGCCGGATCAGAATCTGCTGTCCCTTGGCGACAAGGTGGTCGGGGAAGTAATCGTCGTCCATCATCTCGGCCAGCCACGGACGGGCCGCCACCTGCGGGTTCTCGATCACGCTCAGTCCTTGATCACCACGGATTGGGCCAGCTCGCGGTCGATCCGGCCGAAGTTGTAGTACGCCGCGCACGCCCCTTCCGGCGACACCATGCAGGTGCCGATCGGGGTGTCGGGGGTGCAGGCGGTGCCGAACACCCGGCACTGCCAGGGCTTCAGGCGTCCGGTCAGCACCGCGCCGCACTCGCACGCGGGCGGATCGGCGACCCGCTCGCCGGGAACGGCGAACTTCACCTCGGCGTCCCAGGCGGCGTAGTCGGGAGACACTCCCAAGCCGGAGTTCTCGATCCAGCCCAGGCCGCGCCACTCGAACGTGCTACGCAGCGCCAACGTGCGTCCCATCAGAGCCAACGCTGCGGTGTTACCCGCCGGCCGGACGACCCGGGCGTACTGATTGCCCACAGCAGCCTTGCCCGCCTCGACGTCGCCGGAGACGAACTGCTCGCCGATCATGGCGATCGCCTGCAGGATGTCCAACGGCTCGAAACCGGTCACCACCACCGGCAGATTGAACTCGGTCGGCAGGAACTCGAACGCGTCGGTGCCCACCACGGCGGCCACATGGCCGGGGCCGATGAAGGCATCGACCCGGGTCTCGCCACCGTTGACGATCGCGCGCAGCGGCGGCTCGATGGTGACGTGGTTGCTGAACACCGAGAAGTTCGTGACGTTCTCCAACCGGGCCCGCTCCAGCGTGACCGCCGTGGACGGGGCGGTGGTCTCGAAGCCGACGGCGAAGAAGACCACCTCTTTGTCGGGGTTGTCCTTGGCGATCACCAGCGCATCGAGCGGGGAGTAGACGAAGCGCACGTCCGACCCGCTGGCGCGGACGTCCAGCAGCGACTGGCCCTTCGAACCGGGCACCCGCATCATGTCGCCGAAGGTGGTCAGGATCACGTTGGGCTGGGTCGCCAGCCACATCGCGTCGTCCACCCGGCCCATCGGGATCACGCACACCGGGCAACCGGGACCGTGAATCAACTCGATCGACTCCGGCAGCAGATGCTCCAGGCCGTGGCGGTAGATGGTGTGAGTGTGGCCGCCGCAGATCTCCATCACCGCGATCGGACGGGCCAGTTTCGCGGCCTGGGCCTCGATGGTGGCCAGCAGCGCCTTGGCCGCGACCGGGTCGCGGTACTCGTCGACGTACTTCATTCGATCGCCGAACTCTTGAACGACTCGAGTTCGTCCTCGAAGGTGTTGTTGCCCAGCCGTTTGATCTGGTCCAACGTCATCGCGGCCTCGTCGGCGTCGATCTTGCTCAGCGCGAAACCGACGTGCACCAGCACCCAGTCGCCGACGCTCAGCCCCTCGTCCAGCAGCAGATCGGTGGCCACCACCCGCTCCACGCCGCTGATCGCCACGCGAGCGCGTGGCACCTCGACATCGGGAATCGCCACCACTTCAGCGGGAACACCCAAGCACATACGTTCTCCTCGCTCATCCGGCATCGCCGGTGCGCGGCTATCATCACCTCCGAGATGGGGTTTGCGCTAGCCGAAGCCTCGTCCGGCAACGAGTGGAGCGCAGATGGAACCGAAGAATCGGCTCAATGACAACGAGTCCGAGGTCAACTCCCGCATCGAACAGGTGCGCGCCCGGCGGCCGCGGCTGACCGATGAGCATGTGACCTTGGCCCACGGTGCCGGCGGCAAGGCGTCCGCTGCGCTGGTCGATTCGGTCTTCCTCGACGGCTACGGCAACGACGTGCTGGCCGAGATGGGGGACGCCGGGGTGCTGGCGCTGCCCGAACTCGTCGACGGCGCCCGGCTGGCGATGTCGACCGACTCCTATGTGGTCTCCCCGATCCAGTTCCCCGGCGGCTCGATCGGTGAGCTCGCGGTGAACGGGACGGTCAACGACCTGGCCGTCTCCGGTGCGGTGCCGACCGCGATCTCGGCAGCCTTCGTAATCGAAGAGGGCCTGAGCGTCGAGGTGCTGCGCCGCGAGGTTGCCGCGATGCGCGCTGCGGCCGAAGCTGCGGGCGTCCGGATCATCACCGGCGACACCAAAGTGGTCGCCCGTGGCGCGGCCGATCAGCTGTTCATCACCACGGCCGGGGTGGGCATCGTCCCGGCCGGACGGAGCCTCGGCGCGGCCCAGGTGCAGCGCGGGGACAAGATCCTCCTGTCGGGCGCGATCGCCGATCACGGCATGGCGGTGATGATGGCCCGCGGCGATCTGGCCATCGACGCTCCGATCGAGTCCGACACCCGCGCGGTCAATCACCTGGTCGCCGCCCTTTTGGAGGCCGCCCCGAACACCCGCTGGATGCGTGACGCGACCCGTGGCGGGCTGGGTACGGTGCTCAACGAGTTGGCCCAGGCCACCGGCTTGGGCGTGGTCGTCGAGGACGACGCGATCGGGGTCCATGACATGACCCGCGGCGCCTGCGACATGCTCGGCATCGACCCGCTGTATGTGGCCAACGAAGGCACCTTCGTCGCGGTCATCCCGGCCGAGGAGGCCGACGCCGCACTGGCTGCGGTGCAGGGACTGCCCGGCGGTGAAGAGGCCGGCCTGGTCGGACGGATCGTGGCCGAGCCGGCCGCAGCGGTCGTCCTGGTCACCGGCTTCGGCGGCACCCGGATGGTCGACATGCTGGTCGGCGACCCGCTGCCGCGTATCTGCTGATGACGCCGGGCCCCACCAAGGCGCCACGGACGCCGCAACTACGGTTCGGCGAGCTGGCCGGCGACGTCGTCCGGTCGTTCGTCGATGCCGAGGGTGACGACCTGGAAGACGTCTCAGTGGCCGAGCTGGAAGTCTCCGATCTGCGCTGGGAGGTCCGCCGACGCCTGGCCGGCTCACAGGTGAGCGGGCTCACCTGCCACACCTGGAAGGCGGCCGCCCTCACCCTCAACAGCTGCCGCCTGGACCGGCTGGACGTGGTCGCGCTGTCGGTACCGAACGCGGGCTGGTTCAACACCGAGGTGGTCGGCAGTCGGATCGGCTCGATCGAAGCCTTCGACGCCAACCTGCGCCAGGTCGCCTTCACTGGCTGCAAGCTCGGCTATGTGAACCTGCGCGGTGCCGAGCTGGCCGATGTCTCCTTCACCGATTGCGTGATCGAAGACCTCGACCTCGGCCGCGCCCACGCGAGCCGGGTATCGCTGGCCGGTTGTCGGATCACCCGGCTGGAACTGGCCAACTCGAAGCTGCGCGATGTCGATCTGCGCGGCGCGACCCTTGGTGATGTGGGCACTCCCGAAGGTTTGCGGGGGGCCACGGTGTCCGTTGATCAGCTGCTCGACCTGGCCCCGATCCTGGCCGCCCGCCTCGGCATGATCGTGGAGTGAGTTGACTGGGGGATGGTGCACCGAACACGGTGCGAAATCGCCCCCGATGTCGGGCAAAGCGGTGAGGCGGCGAACCCCTCAGTCACCGCCCCACCGGTATGAGACTACGCGCCAGTTCCATAGACCGGGCCTGAGAGTGAGGCTAGGGTGCCTGCCCGGCGACTAGGCGCCACTCCGGCACCCGCGTGATCCCCGGCATCAGGGGTGCCGCTCATGGCGCCAGCAGCCGTCCGGCCCAGGCCTGGCCCAGGCTCAGCCCACCGTCGGTCGGCGGCACCACCCGGTGGGTGAGGACGGTGAAGCCGAAGCTTTCCAGCCAGGTGCGCAGCGCCGCGGTGAAGATGCGGTTGGCCACCACCCCGCCGGTGAGGCCGATGGTAGTGGTGCCGGACGCGTTCGCGGCCGTCACCAACCGATTGGCGAAGACCGAGGCCAGCCACAGATGAAAGTCCCAGGCGCGCTCGCCGACGCTCGCTTCGGTGTCGGTCAGCAGTTGACCGAAGGCGGTGCGGGGATCGGTCAGCGGCACCCACCGCTTCGCCCACTCCTCCTGCATGGCGCCGTCGCGGCTGCCCCAACGGCGGACGTCCCAGCCGTTTCCGGCCGCCCACTCGGTGGCCGCCCGCTCCAAGGCCATCGCCGCCTGCGCTTCGTAGGTGGCCTCCTGGCACAGGCCGAGCATCGCCGCGGCCGCGTCGAACAGCCGTCCGGTCGAACTGGTCTGCACCACGCCGGTGCCGCTGGCCAGCTGGGACGCCACCAGCCGCAGCTCGGCCTCGGGGGCGGACGTGGTGGCCGGGGTGGCGGAGACGTCCAGCCCCCACGAATGCGCCAGGCCCTGGGCGATCCGCCACGGATAGCGGATCGCTCGATCGCCGCCGACCAGGGCGAACGTGGGCAGATGCCAGGTGCGCTCCCAGCTGGCCGGCGAGGTGCCGTCCGCCCCGAGAGTGAGAATCTCACCACCCCAGATGGTGCCGTCGGTGCCGTAGCCGGTGCCGTCGAGGGCGGCCACCACAACCGGGCCAGACGCGATCCCGTACTCGGCCAGCAGCGACAGCGCGTGCGCGTAGTGATGCTGGACGCGGATCAGCGGCACGTCGTGGGCGTCGGCATAACGCTCGGCCCAGCCGGTGGTCGCATAGCTGGGGTGCAGGTCGCAGACCACCACCTCGGGGGTGCGGCGCTGCATCGTGAGCAGCTGCTGCACGGAGGCCTCGAACGCCTGCTGGGAGGCCAACGAGCCCATGTCGCCGACGTGCGCCGAGACGAACGCCAGGTCGTCGATCGCCAGGGTGAAGGTGTTCTTCAACTCGCCGCCTACCCCCAGGACGGTCGGCGCGTCCGACGCCGGTTGTGCAGGCAGCAGCACCGGCAGCGGTGAATGGCCACGGGACCGGCGGATCGGCAGGGCATCCGAGCCGGGCAGGGCCAGCATCACCGAGTCCTCGACCGGCACGTGGATGTCGCGGTCGTGCAGCAGGAAGGCGTCGACGAAGCCGGCCAGCCGCTCCCGGGCATCGTCGTTGGTGTAGCACAGCGGTTCCTCGCTGGAGTTGCCCGACGTGGCCACCAGCGCCATCCCGGGTTCCAGCAGCAGGCTGTGCAGCGGCGTGTAGGGCAGCATCACCCCGACATCGCGCAGGCTGGGGGCGACCGCGTCGGCCAGGTCGTAGCCCGCCGCCATCGGGGCGATCAGGATCGGGCGCGACGGGTTGGTCAGCTGCCCGAGTTGGTCGGCGCTGAGGTCGGCCAGCTGCAGGGCGTCCGCCACGTCGGACACCATCACCGCGAACGGTTTGCCCGAGCGCCGCTTCCGGTCGCGAAGCCGGGCGACCGCATCGGCATTGCGGGCGTCGCACATCAGGTGGAAACCGCCCAGGCCTTTGACCGCCAGCACCTGACCGTCCCGCAGTCGGCGCTGGGCCTCAGCGATCACCGCGGCGTGCTGCGCGCGGGCGCCCTGGTTTCGAGACGCTCCTTCGTCGCTCCTCAACCAGCGGGGCTCTGCACCCTCCGTTGGTTGAGCAGGCCGCGCAGCGGCCGTGTCGAAACCACCGGCCTCCTCGATCCACAGCGTCGGGCCGCAGTCGTAGCAGCTGATCGGCTGGGCGTGATAGCGCCGATCGGCGGGGTCGGTGTACTCCGCCGTGCAGGCCGGGCACATGGCGAAGACCTTCATCGTGGTGGCCGGACGGTCATAGGGCAGGTCTTCGATGATGGTCAGCCGCGGCCCGCAGTTGGTGCAGGTGGTGAACGGGTAGCCGAAGCGTCGATTGCTCGGATCGGCGATGTCGGCCAGGCAGTCGTCGCAGGTGATCACGGCCGGCACCGAGGTGACCCGCAACTCCGCGCCG
>CAZLJN010000015.1:0-16942 GCA_964559815.1 uncultured Propionibacteriaceae bacterium | reverse complement strand
AGTTGGAGTCGTTCGAAGTGCCCGACCTGATCGAACACATCGCCGCAGGCGACTATCAGGTCGAGGAGCGGATGACCATCGATGCGGTCGTCCGCGACGCGCCGGGCGGAGCCGAGGTGTGGCGATCGTTCGCCGTCAATGAGGTCTCTTTGGAGAAGCTGGCCCGCGAACGGATGCTGGAGGTGCTGGTTCGCATCGACGGACGTCCGTTGTCGCGCTGGGCGACCGATGGGGTGCTGGTGTCGACCCCGACCGGTTCGACGGCCTATGCCTTCTCTGCCCACGGACCGGTGATCTGGCCGGAGTTGTCGGCGCTGCTGCTGGTGCCGTTGAGCGCACATGCGCTGTTCGCCCGTCCACTGGTGCTGTCGGATTCGACCGTGGTCACCATCGAGGTGCTTCCCACACCCGACTACGGCGGTGGCGTGGTCTGGGGCGACGGGCGCCGATCCACCGACGTCGCCGCCGGCATGGAGATCGAGATCCGTCGCGGGGATCGTCCGTTGCGGCTCGCACGGATGTCGAGCCAGCCCTTCGTGGAGCGGTTGGTGCGTAAGTTCGGGCTGCCGGTGGACGGCTGGCGTGGCGCAGCGGAGCGGGACGTTCGGCATGCTCAGTGAACTGCGAATCGCCGATCTGGGGGTCATCGGGGAGGCCGTGATCGAGCCCGGCCCGGGGTTCACTGCGGTCACCGGCGAGACCGGCGCCGGCAAGACCATGATCGTCACCGGCTTGGCGCTGCTGACCGGCGCCAAAGCCGATCCGAAGCTTGTTCGAAACGGCGCCGACCGCGCACTGATCGAGGCCCGGTGGGCGGTGCAGGACGATCGCGATCTTCTCGACGAGATCGGCGCCGAAGTCGAGGACGGCGAAGTGCTGCTCTCGCGCCAGCTGGGGGCCAGTCGCTCCCGGATGGCGATCGGTGGCGCCGCGGTGCCGCTGGCCACCGGAGTGGGGATCGTGGGGGAGTGGATCACCATTCACGGCCAGTCCGAGCAGTTGCGGCTGGGCACCGCCGACCGCCAACGCGAGGTGCTGGACCGCTACTCCGGGGCCTCGCTGGCCGAGGAGTTGGCCGGCTATCGCAGCGACTACGCAGCCCGGAGGGCCGCCGCCGCCGAGCTGGGGGAGTTGACCTCGGCATCGCAGGCGCGGGCGCGCGAGCTTGATCTGCTGCGCTTCGGCCTCGACGAGATCGCCGCCGCCGATCCGCAACCGGGAGAAGACGTGGCCCTGGCCGCCGAAGCCCGCCGGCTGCAGGCGGTCGACGATCTACGCCAGGCCGCCCAGACCGCGGTGGTCGCGCTGACCGGCGACGACGATGCCTTCGGTGAGAATGCCGACGCGCTGTCGCTGGTGGCCTCGGCGCGCAAAGCGCTCAGCGCTGCGGTCGATCAGGACCCAGAGCTGGCCCCGATCGCCGAGGAGCTTGGCGGTGCTGCCGCGGCCCTGGCTGATGTCGGTGCCGCTTTGTCGTCCTACCTGGCCTCCTTGGACGCCGACCCGCTCCGCCTGGAGTGGATCGCCGGTCGCCGGGCCGAGTTGGCTCATCTCACCCGCAAGTACGGCGACACCGTCGACGAGGTGCTGGCCTGGTCGCAGCAGGCGGCCGAACAGGTCGTCCGCCTCGATGCCGGCGACTCTCGCGTCGACGAGCTGCGAGCGGAGGTGGCCCGCCTCGACGAACGGCTCACCCAGGCGGCGGCCCGAATCTCGGCGGAGCGACGCACCGCGGCCGACCAGCTGGCCGGTCTGGTCGGTGCTGAGTTGGCAGCCCTGGCCATGCCCAATGCGCGGCTGTCCTTCGAACTGCATCCCACCGAGCTGGGGCCGTATGGCGCTGATCAGGTGAACCTGCTCTTCTCGGCGAACCCCGGAAGCGAGCCAGGACCATTGTCCAAAGTGGCCTCTGGCGGCGAACTCAGTCGGGTCCGGCTGGCGCTGGAGGTCGTGCTGGCCTCCGATGCGAACGGGCAGACCTTCGTCTTCGACGAAGTGGACGCCGGAGTCGGCGGTGCGGTCGCCCTGGAGATCGGACGTCGGTTGGCCCGTCTCGCCCAGACCTGCCAGGTGATCGTGGTCACCCATCTGGCCCAGGTGGCCGCCTTCGCCGACCGTCACTTCGTGGTGGCCAAAGCCGACGACGGCTCGGTGACCACCAGCGGCGTCCGCCGGGTCGACGGCGAGGATCGCGTGACCGTGCTCGCCCAGATGATGGGCGGGCTGGAGTCCAGCGATTCGGCTTCCGCCCATGCCCGCGAGCTGCTGGAGTCGGTCCGGGGCTGAAGAACTACCAATGTCCCCGCGTGTCCGCGGAGCGTCGACTTGGTGTGCGACCCCAAAAACAACGTAGGCTGGAGGCCCGTGGGGAACTCGACTCAAACCAAGCATGTATTCGTAACCGGAGGGGTCGTCTCCTCCCTCGGCAAGGGTCTCACCGCCTCCAGCCTGGGATCTCTATTGGTGGCTCGTGGCATGAAGGTCACGATGCAGAAACTGGATCCGTATCTCAACGTTGATCCCGGAACAATGAACCCGTTCCAGCATGGCGAAGTCTTCGTGACCGAGGACGGCGCCGAAACCGACCTCGACATCGGCCACTACGAACGGTTCCTCAACGTGAACCTGAACGCTGAGGCCAACGTCACCACCGGCAAGATCTACTCCTCGGTGATCGCCAAGGAACGCCGCGGCGACTTCCTGGGCGACACCGTCCAGGTGATCCCGCACATCACCAACGCCATCAAGGACGAGATGCTGGCGATGGCCACTCCCGGAGTGGACGTGGTGATCCATGAGATCGGCGGCACCGTCGGCGACATCGAATCGCTGCCGTTCCTGGAAGCCGCCCGCCAGGTGCGTCGTGAACTCGGCCGTGACAACGTGTTCTTCCTACACGTATCGCTGGTGCCCTACATCGGCCCGTCCGGCGAACTGAAGACCAAGCCCACCCAGCACTCGGTGGCCGCGCTGCGTCAGGTCGGCATTCAGCCCGACGCGATCGTGTGCCGGTCCTCGATGGAAGTGCCGTCCGGGGTGAAGCGCAAGATCGCGCTGATGTGCGACGTGGACGAAGAGGCGGTCATCTCCTGCCCCGACGCCCCCAGCATCTACGACATTCCGAAGGTGATCCACGCCGAGGGTCTGGACGCCTATGTGGTGCGCCGGCTCGGAGTGGGCTTCCGTGACGTCAACTGGAACAAGTGGAACGACCTGCTCGAGCGCGTCCACGCGCCCAAGGAGGAAGTCACCATCGGCCTGGTCGGCAAGTACATCGACCTGCCGGATGCCTACCTGTCGGTGTCGGAGGCACTGCGCGCCGGTGGCTTCGCCAACTGGGCGAAGGTGAACATCCGCTGGGTGGCGTCCGACACCTGCGAGACACCGGCCGGTGCGGCTGCCCAACTCGGTGAGCTGGACGGGATCTGTGTGCCCGGCGGCTTCGGGATTCGTGGCGTGGAGGGCAAGCTCGGCGCCCTGCGCTACGCCCGGGAGAACCAGATCCCCACGTTGGGTCTGTGCCTAGGGTTGCAGTGCATGGTGATCGAGGCCGCTCGCAATCTGGTCGGTCTGGAAGGTGCGGGCTCCAGCGAGTTCGACGACGCCCCTACCGATCCGGTGATCGCCACCATGGCTGAGCAGGTGGCCATCGTCGCCGGCGAGGGCGACATGGGCGCCACCATGCGGTTGGGCGCCTACCCGGCCGACCTGGTCGCCGGCAGCCTGGTTGCGGGCGCCTACGGCACCACCAAGGTGAGTGAACGGCACCGTCACCGCTACGAGGTCAACAACACCTACCGCCAGCAACTGGAGACCGCGGGATTGAAGATCTCCGGCACCAGCCCGGACGGAAACCTGGTCGAGTTCGTCGAGTTGGACCGCGAACTGCACCCGTACTACGTCGGCACCCAGGCGCACCCCGAGCTGAAGTCTCGGCCCACCCAGCCGCATCCGCTGTTCGCGGGGCTGATCGAGGCCGCGCTGGCGCGCAAGCTGTCCGCCCGGCTCCCGGTCACCGGGAGCTGAGTTCGATGGCGCGGGAACTGGCCGCAGACGACATCGCCGACCGGCGGGAGTTCTGGCCGGTGGCCCGGCATGAGGTGCGGGCGCGGGGCAACGTGTCCAGCTTCGTGGAGGACACCGTCCAGACCCCCGATGGTTCGGTGATGAGGCGGCAGTACCTGCTGCATCCTGGTGCGGTCGGGGTGATCGCCTGGGATGCCGAGGATCGGATCGCGGTCGTGCTGCAGTACCGGCATCCGGTGGCTCACACGCTGGTGGAGCCGCCGGCCGGCCTGCTGGATCAGGCCGATGAAGATCCGTTGCCCGCAGTGCAGCGCGAACTCGCCGAGGAGGCCGGTCTGGCCGCTGCCGACTGGCGGGTGCTGGTCGACCTGTTCACCACTCCGGGTGGAAACCAGGAATCGGTGCGGATCTATCTGGCCCGTCAGTTGTGTTCGGCGCCGGCGCCCGACGGTTTCGTGGCCGACTCCGAGGAAGCCCACATGGAGGTCGCCTGGGCGCCGCGGGCCGACGTGGTCACCGCCGTGCTGGCCGGACGGGTGCAGAACCCGCTGCTGGTGGCCGGAACGATGGCACTGGAAACCGCGCGACTCAGCGGACGGCTGGATCAACTGCGTGCCGCCGATGCCCCCTGGCCGGCGCGGACGGTCTGGGCGCAGCAGAACCGGGAACTGAACAATGTCGGCGACCCCGGCTGAGCGCGCCGTTCGAAGCTTCCTGGATCACCTCGCCGTCGAGCGTGGCGCCTCTGGTCACACCGTGGCCGCCTACCGTCGCGATCTGGCCCGCTATCTGGACTTCCTCGCCCGCCGCGGAATTATCGACCCTGGCGCGGTGAGCGCGGCGGAGGTCAGCGCCTTTCTCGCCTGGTTGCAGACCGCCGATGGGGACCGCGCTGCATTGTCGGTGACCAGCGCCACCCGTGCCCTGGCTGCGGTGCGTTCGCTGCACGCCTTCCTGACCACCGAAGGCGTCACCGCCGAGAGCGCGGCCGCGGCCGTCCGTCCCCCCAAGACGCCCAGGCGACTCCCCAAAGCCCTCAGCCTCGAACAGGTGCAGGCCCTCCTCGACACCCCGGACGTGAGCACGCCGGCCGGGCTGCGGGACGCGGCCTTGCTGGAGCTCCTTTACGGCACCGGCGCTCGAATCTCCGAAGTCCTCGCGATCGATGTGGACGAGGCCACCACCCTGCTCGGCAATCCCGACGGCGGACTGCGGCTGTTCGGCAAGGGGCGCAAGGAACGGATCGTGCCGGTCGGCTCCTATGCCCGCGCGGCCATGGAGGCCTGGCTGGTGCGGGGACGTCCGGTGTTTGCCCAAGGGTCGAGCCGGCCCAGTCCGGCGCTGCTGCTGAATAGCCTGGGACGGCGGCTCAGTCGCCAAAGCGCGTGGCAGATCCTGCACGCGGCCGGTGCGGCTGCGCACCTGGGCGTGGAGATCTCGCCGCACACCCTGCGGCATTCTTTCGCCACGCACCTGCTCGACGGTGGAGCGGACGTCCGGGTGGTGCAGGAGCTGCTCGGCCATGCCTCGGTCACGACGACTCAGATCTACACCTTGGTGACGGCCGAGCACCTGCGTGAGGTATTCCTTTCGGCGCATCCGCGGGCACGTTGACCGAGGAGCGGAATGGTCGGCGAGCCCGGACAGACTTGTCGACAAATCCGCCTAGGCTGTGACCCGTGACGAAGACCAAGGCGAAGTCCTCCGAGGCCCTGTTCGAGCAAGACGAGTCGGTCGAGGTGGGTGAGATGGGCCCCACCGGGCGTCCGATGCCCGACTTCCCGGCGCCGGTCGTGCCCGATCCCGATAAGCCCAAGGATGCGCTGGTGATCGCCATGTGCAACCAGAAGGGTGGCGTCGGCAAGACCACCACCACGATCAACCTGGGCGCTGCGCTCGCCGAGACCGGACGCAAGGTGCTGCTGGTCGACTTCGACCCTCAGGGCTCGCTGTCGGTCGGTCTGGGCGTCAACCCGCACACCCTGGAGTTGAGCATCTACAACCTGCTGCTCAACCGCGGGGCCGATATCACCGACGTGATCCTGCCCACCGTGGTGGAGGGGCTCGACCTGCTGCCGTCCAACATCGACCTGTCGGCCGCGGAGGTGCAGCTGGTCTCCGAAGTGGCCAGGGAGCAGACCCTGACCCGGGTGCTGTCGAAGGTCAAGCATCGCTACGACCTGATCCTGATCGACTGTGCGCCCTCGCTCGGCCTGCTCACCGTGAACGCCCTCACCTGCGCCGACTGGGTGCTGATGCCGCTGGAGTTGGAGTTCTTCGCACTGCGGGGCATCGCGTTGCTGACCGACACCATCGAAAAGGTGCAGGAGCGGCTCAACCCCGATCTGAAGGTACTGGGGATTCTCGGCACCATGTACGACGCGCGCACCCTGCACAGCCGCGAGGTGCTGGAGCGAGTGGTGTCGGCCTTCGGCGATGTGGTGTTCCACAACGTCATTCGCCGTACCATCAAGTTCCCCGAGACCACCGTCGCCGGTGAGCCGATCACCACCTACGCGTCGTCCTCGCCGGGCGCCAAGTCGTACCGGATGCTGGCCCGAGAGGTGTTGTACCGATGCCCAGGCGCGTAAACCTGCCGGGAACCGATGCGTTGTTCCGGCGCACCGACACCGCCGATCCCGAAGTGGTCGCCGGGAGTGGACGGGTGCGCCACGAGGAGAAGATCACCGTCTACGTCACCAGCGATGAACTGATCGCCCTGGAGCAGGCGCGGCTGTTGTTGCGCGCCGAGCACGGCGTCGCGGTGGATCGCGGCCGCATCGTGCGGACCGCGATCGGATTGGCGGTGGCCGACCTGGCCACCCGTGGTGCCGAGTCCGACTTGGTGCGTCGGCTCGAAGCGTCGTGAATGCCACTTCTGCCGGACCGATCGAGCGCAGCGCCTTCACCGTTTCGCTGACCAACTTCACCGGCCCGTTCGACCTGCTGCTGCAGCTGATCAGCAAACACAAGCTGGACGTCACCGAAGTCGCCTTGTCGCAGGTGACCGATGACTTCATCGCCCACATCAAGGCCGCCCAGGCCAACCAGGGCCCCGGGTGGTGGGACCTGGACCAGTCCAGTTCGTTCATCGTGATCGCGGCCACTCTGCTCGACCTGAAGGCGGCGCGACTGCTGCCGTCCGGTGAAGTGGACGACGCCGAAGATCTGGCCCTGCTGGAGGCCCGCGACCTGTTGTTCGCACGGTTGTTGCAATACCGGGCGTTCAAGATCGTGTCGGGGTGGATCTCAGAGACCCTGAACCAACAGGCGCGACGCTATCCGCGTCCGGGCGGGCTGGAAGAGCGCTTCGCCACGCTGCTGCCCGCGCCCACCCTGGACGGGTTCGCCGAAGTGATCGCCGCTTTCGCTGTCAAGGCGATGACCCCGACCGAGCCGACGGTGGTGCCGCTGGCGCACCTGCACATGCCGCTGGTGAGCGTGCGTGAGCAGGCCGACCTGCTGGTGTCTCGGCTGCGCGAGCACTCCTCGCTGAGCTTCCGCAGCCTGACCGCCGACGCCGCCGACAAACTGGTGGTGGTGGCCCGGTTCCTGGCGCTACTGGAGTTGTTCCGGGAACGCGCGGTGACGTTTGAACAGCTGAACCCCCTGGGCGAGTTGACCGTGCGCTGGCTGGGCAACGAGATCGACGCTGATGCCATCGGTGCCGAGTTCGATGCCGCCGACGCCCCTGCCGCCCCTGCCGACACCAATGAGGACGATGATGCCTGAGACCTTTGCCCCTGCCCTGGAGGCGGTGCTGATGCTGGCCACCGAGCCGGTGAGCGCCGGCGATCTGGCCGAAGCCGTGGGCGAGCCGGTGGCCGCGGTGGAAGCCGCGCTAGCCGAGTTGGCCGCCTTCTACGACAGCACCGGACGCGGATTCGAACTGCGCCACCTCGGTGGTGGCTGGCGCTACTACACCCGCGAGGAACACGCCGAGTTGATCTCCACCTGGCTGCTCGAAGGCCAGCGGGCCACGCTCAGCCAGGCCGCGCTGGAAACCCTGGCCGTGGTCGCCTACCTGCAGCCGATCAGCCGCGGTCGAGTCTCGGCGGTGCGCGGGGTGAACGTCGATGGCGTGATGCGCACCCTGGCCACCCGCGATCTGATCGAGGAGGTCGGACGCGACCCGGAGACCGGTGCCCGGCTGTTCGCCACCACCAGCTACTTCCTGGAGCGGATGGGGCTGAGTTCGGTGGAGGAGTTGCCGCCGCTGGCACCCCACCTGCCCGAAGCCTCGGCCTTGGAGGCCGAGCTGGCCGACCTGGCCGCGGCCAGTGTGCCCGAGGCCGAGCCGGTGCCGTTGGTGGAGGCCGACCATGAGTGAGGTCGAGGGCGTCCGGCTGCAGAAGGTGCTGGCGGCCGCAGGGATCGGTTCGCGTCGGGCTTCGGAGGAACTGATCGAGGCCGGCCGCGTCGAAGTCAACGGCCAGGTGGTTACCGAACAGGGGATGCGGGTGGACCCGGCGCGCGACGAGATTCGCGTCGACGGCGCCCGGGTACCACCGCAGCGCAATCACCTGTATCTGGTGCTGAACAAGCCGCGCGGGGTGCTCTCGGCGATGGAGGATCCGCACGGACGTCCGACCCTGGCCACCTATGTACCCGCCGGTGAACGGCTCTTCCACGTCGGACGTCTGGACGCCGACACCGAAGGCCTGCTGCTGCTGACCAATGACGGCGACTTGGCCCAGCGGCTGACCCACCCGTCCTATGAGGTCAGCAAGCTGTACCTGGCCGAAGTGGCCGGCGCCCTGAACGACGCCACCGCCGCCAAGCTGCGCAAGGGCATCACCCTCGACGATGGCCCGATCAAGCCAGACCAGATCAGCGTGGTGCAGCGCGCCGATCAGCGCACGCTGGTGCGGGTGCGGCTGCATTCGGGTCGCAATCGGATCGTCCGGCGGATGTTCGATGCGGTCGGGCACCCGGTGCGGAGGCTGTCGCGGTTGGCGATCGGACCGATCAAACTGGGCGATCTGAAGCCGGGGCAGACCCGTGAACTGACCCGCGAGGAGCTCGGGGAGTTGTTCGATCTGCTCGGGCTGTAGGCACGCCTGGTCGGAGTGTTCGGCAAGTTTGGGTAGCCTTGCCGTCGTGCTGAATCGTCGTGTTGCTCTGGCCATGATTTCTGTCTTCGCGCTCGCCGGCTGTGCCGGTGCTCCGTCGGCCACGCCGACGCCGGCGCCCGCGTCCTCAGGGGTGCCGTCGCCGAGCCCGTCCGCGAGCCCGAGCGTGACCGTGCGCACCAATCTCGACGAGATCAAGGTGAGCGGCGCCTGGCTGAAGCTGCCGAAGGTGAGCTTCCCGGCACCGTTCGCCATCGACAAGACCCAATCGAAGGTGCTGATCGCCGGCAAGGGTGCCGAGGTCACCGCCGACGGAGTGTTCACCTTCCGCTACTACCTGGCCTCCGGGCCCACCGGTAAGAAGTTGGAGGAGAGCTTCTCCAGCAAGTCCGACTACACCACCGCCCCGTCCGGCCTGATCCAGGGCTTCCAGACCGGCCTGGTCGGCAAGCGCGCCGGTAGCCGGGTGCTGCTGGCCATCCCGGGACCGGACGCTTATGACGCCCAGGGCGGCTCGCCGGACGGTTCGATCAAGGTGGGCGACACCCTGGTGTTCGTCGTCGACATCCTCGGCGCGGCGGTCTCTCAGCCCAGCGGCAAGGTGGTGGCCCCGCCGAAGGGCCTGCCGACGGTGGCGGGCTCGGCTGCCGACAAGCCCACGGTGACCATCCCGGGGACGCCGGCACCGACCACCATGTCGGCAGTCTCGCTGATCGCCGGCACCGGGCCGAAGGTGGCCAAGGGCGACACCATCTCGGTGCGCTACGTGGGCTATTCATGGAAGACCGGCAAGCTGGTCGACGACCAGTGGACGCCGAGCAACGGATTGCTGTCCTCGACGATCCCCGGCTGGCAGACCGGCCTGCTCGGCAAGGCCGTCGGGTCGCGAGTGTTGCTGGTGCTGCCGCCTAAGGACGGCTACCCCCAGGGGAGCAACACCCCGCCGCTGGAAGCCGGCGACACGATCGTCTACGTGATCGACGTCCTGTACTCCTACAAGGCCTGAGCTACCACCCACGGTTGGCGGGGGAGTCGACCCGGGTCGAAGCGGGTCAGGAGCTGAGTGGGCGTGACCGGTTCGTCCGGTGCCGCCAACCCCAGTGAACTCGCCAGCAGCGTCAGCACCTGGGACGTATCGATCCCGCGGGCCTGTAGGTCGGCCAGGGTCACCGCGCCATCGCGCTTGGCCAGCCGTCGGCCGGAGGCGTTGACCGCGAGTGGGACGTGGGCATACGTCGGTGCTGCGCCGCCCAGTTGGCGAGCCAGCCAGGCTTGGCGGGGAGCGGATTCCAGCAGATCATCGCCACGTACCACTTGATCGACACCGCTGAACAGGTCGTCGACCACCACGGCCAGGTTGTAGGCCGGGGTGCCGTCGTTGCGCAGCAGCACGAAGTCGTCGACGGCCGCCGTCACCTCCCCGTGCAGCACGTCGGTGATGGAACTGACCGCACTCTTGGCGCGCACCCGGAGCGCGGGCGGACGAGTGGCCGCCAGCTCGGCGCGCCGGGCAGCGGTGAGCCGCAGGCAGGTCCCCGGATAGGGCCGGGAGGTCGAGTGTGGCGCGGAGGACGCCTCGGCGATCTCCTTGCGGGTGCAGTAGCAGGGGTAGGTCTCCAACCCGGCCAGTGCATCGTGATAGACGTCCAGCCGCTCGGACTGCCACAGCACGGCGCCATCGAAACTCAGCCCGAGCGCGGCCAGGTCGGCCTGCTGCTCGGCGGCCACACCGGACGCGGCTCGCACGCGTTGGGTGTCCAGATCTTCGATTCGCATCAGGAACGCCCGTCCGGTGCTGCGGGCGAACAGCCAGGCCAGCAGTGCGGTGCGCAGATTTCCCAGATGCAGCGCTGAGGTGGGGCTCGGGGCGAACCTGCCCGCGCCGTCGGTCATCGCGCCTCCTTCCCTTCGGCGGATCAGCCTAGTGATGTTCGCCGTGGTCTGTTCCGATGGCGGGCAAGGACCGCTAGCATTCGGGGGGATATTCTCGTGACGGGGGCGGAAATGAAGAAATGGGTGGCCATTGTGGCCGCGATGGCGCTGGCTTTCGCCTTCCCGACGAGCGCGGTCGCCGAAGAAACAACGCCGCCGCCCAGCGTGACCGTCGGCGACTTCGCACAGTATTTCGTGCCCAAGGGTAAGAAGACCACGGTCAAGCCTCAGATCACCACGCAGGGTGCGGTCATCGTGTTGTCAGCGAAGATGACGGTCAAGCGTGGCAAGAAGACGGTCGCCAAGAACGTGAAGAGCGTCAAGCTGCGTGCCGGTGGTTACCAGGTGACGACGACGGTTCAGTGGACGTCGAGCGGCCAGCCGGGGGTCAACACCACCGTGGCGACCACGTCTTTGCGCATCTCGACCTTCAACGCAGCCAAGGCGAGGAAAGGGATTGTCGCCTCCGTCAATGCCGCTCGGCTGACGAACGGCGCCCTCATCGATTTCATGACCAGATACGGCCTTGACCCGTCGATGCTGACCCTGCACCGTTCCACCACGCTGGACAAGTTCGCCACTTCGTTGGCCCAAAAGTCCGCGAAGAAGGGCAAATACGCCAATCCGGACTGGTCCAAGGTCCCCTCAGCATACGAATGGACCTGGTATCTGCGGACCAGGACGGTGAATCCGTATGTGCCGACGATGAGCCAGGAAGCCACCCAGTGGTTCGATGATGGCGACGCTCCGTTGATGACGTGCGGACCATATGCCAACGGTGACGACACCGCCGCTGACTGCAGCGACAGCGTGGAGGCCCTGTGGTCGAAGATGGGCATGGGCTTCGCCTGGGACAAGAAGGGCGTGCTCTGGGTCACTGTGATCCTCGCGACGTACAAGTAGGGCAGCCCTCCGCGCACCGGACGCGCTGCGGGAGTCGCCGCGGTAGCGCTGATAATCTCGTGCGCGGCACTGGGAGAGCGGAGCAATGACGCAGCACAAGTCCGAACGCATCATGAACCTGGCGATCTGCCTGCTCATGTCGCGTCGCTATCTGGAGAAGACCCGGATCCGGGAGATCGTCGAGGGCTACCACGACCTGAGCGACGCCGCTTTCGAGCGCACCTTCGAGCGTGACAAGGACGAGCTGCGCACCCTCGGCGTGCCTGTGGAGACCGGCAGCAACGATGCGTTCTTCCCCGACGAGGTCGGCTACCGGATCCGCCGGGAGGATTTCGAACTCCCCGCGATCGATTTCACCGCAGCAGAGACCGCCGCGCTCGGATTGGCCGCCACAGTGTGGGAGTCGGCCACCCAGGCCGGGCAGACCACGTCCGCCCTGGCCAAGCTGCGCGCCGTCGGGGTCGATCCCGATCCGTCCCGGCTGGCGGCGTTGGCGCCGACGATCGCGGCACGCGAGCCCGCGTTCGATGCGGTCTGGTCGGCCTATGTGGAACGGGCCCCGATCCGTTTCGGCTACCGCGGCGAGACCCGGCAGGTGGAGCCGTGGGCGATGACCTCGCGACGCGGCTCGTGGTACCTGCTCGGCTACGACCGCGGACGGCAGGAGCCGCGGATGTTCAAGCTCACCCGGATCGACACCGCGGTCACCCGGATCGGAAAGCCGGCCAGCTATCAGGTCAGCGACACTGTGGACATGGAGGCGGCTTGGGCCCGGCTGGAACCGGCCCCGCCGGAGGATGTCGCCGTCGTGGCGTTGCGGGTCGGACGCGCCCACGATCTGCGGCGGCGAGCGACGCCGCACCCGGCGGTGGTGCCGGCCGGTTTCGAGGCCTTCGCGGTGGGCTACTCCTTCGTGGGTGACGTGGTCGCCGAAGTGTGCGCCCACGGCCCCGACGTGGTGGTGCTGGAGCCGGCGGCGCTACGGCAGGCCGTGATCGCCCAACTGACCGCCGTTGCTGAGGCGGTGACCCGATGACGTCGGCAGAGCAGGTGTCGCGACTGCTGGCGCTGGTGCCCTACCTGCAACGGCACCCGGACGCCGATGTGGACTCCACCGCAGCCACCTTCGGGGTGACCGGCAAGCAATTGCTGGCCGACCTCAACGTGCTGTGGTACTGCGGGCTGCCCGGCGGCATGCCCGGCGACCTGATCGAGATCGACTTCGAGGCCATCGATGCGGCCGGCCGGATCCGGCTGTCGAATGCCGACTACCTGGCCCGTCCGATGCGGTTCACCCCGGACGAGGCGCTGAGCCTGGTCGTGGCCCTGCGGGCGGTGGGGGAGTTGGTCGGCGACGACGAGGGCGAGGCCGTGGCCTCTGCGCTGGCCAAGCTGGAGGCGGCCACCGGCGCCCCCGTCCTGCCCAAGGTGGCGGTGGCCGGCGGCGAGACCGAGGTGCGGGAGGTGATCACCGCTGCGATCAACGCCGACGAGATGGTGGAGTTCGACTACACCGATGCCGGATTGCAGCCGTCCCATCCGGTGGTCAGCCCGGCGCGGTTGTTGGTGCGTGACGGCATCGGCTACCTCCAGGCGTGGAGCCAGGAGCGTGCCGACTGGCGCACTTATCGACTCGACCGGATCGTGGCCATCGGGCGCACCGGACAACCCCGCAGCCACCCCGGAGAACCGCCGTCCTTCGATCCAGGCTGGTTCGAACGCAGCGCGTCGGCGTTGCCGGTGACCCTGGTGCTGGAACCCGGGTGGAAATGGATGGCGGAATACATCCCGGTGCAGACGGTCACCGAACACCCCGACGCCATCGAGTTGGACCTTCTGGTCGCGGATCCGGCCTGGTTGCGTGCCCTGATTCTGCGCCTGGGTGCGGGTCTGCGCGAGATCCGGCCCGCTGAGGCTGCCGATTCTGCCCGGGCGGCCGCTGCCGAGGCGCTGGCCGCCTACCGCGCAGGGTAGGGTTTCGCCATGATCTGGGTGCTGGTGTTCGGGCTGATCGCCCTGGCTGGCGTGATCATGCTGGTGAGCTACGCGGTGTGGCTGGCCCACAAGGCGGCCGATCTGTTCAGCGAGCTGGAGATGTTGGGCAGACGCGCCGAAGAGCTTGCCGACCTGTTGAGCCAGATCGAACCCACGCCGCGTGGAGACACGCCCTAAGCAGCTTGGCGGGCGCTGACAAGCGTCGAAGGAGGCGGAAATGCCCAACGGTTGGGAGTGGGCGATCCTGGTGTTGATCGCTGTCCTGCTGGTCGGTGGTGCCCGACTGTCCGGGATCACCCGGGACGTCGCTGGCCCCGAGCCAGAGGAAATTCCGCTGGAGCCGGCCGAGCCGAAGAGCCCCAGTTCCCCGGCGTCGCCGAGCCTGACCACCGATCCGGCCGACGAATCACCGGCCCCGAGCGCAGAAACCGACTGATCCACCGATGTCCACACTGAGTGCGCGGCTGGCCTGGCTGCGTCCGCCGAAACCGAGCGCGGACGGGGTGATGACCCTTGCCGATCATCTCCGCGAGCTGCGCTACCGCGTGATCGTCTCCGCCCTGGCGATCACGCTGGCGGCGATAGCCTCCGGCATCTGGTACCAGCAGCTGTACGCGGTGATGATGCACCCCTACATCCTGGCCGCCGAGATGCTGAAGCAGACCAACCCCGATCTCAACGCGACCACGGTGATCACCGGGGTCACTGCGCCGCTGATGCTGGTCATGCAGATTGCCGTTGTGGCGGGGCTGGTGGTCTCCAGCCCGATCTGGCTGTACCAGTTGTGGGCCTACATCGCTCCGGCTCTGCTGGCCAAGGAGAAGAAGTATGCGCTCGGCTTCCTGGGTGCGGCGATTCCGCTGTTCCTGCTCGGGGTCGTGGTGGGGTACTACATCCTTCCCCAGGGCATCTCGGTGCTGCTGGCGTTCACCCCCAACTCGGTGACCAACCTGTTGGACATCAGTGACTTCCTCAAACTCACCCTGCAACTGATGGTGGTCTTCGGCCTGGGCTTCCTGATGCCGGTGGTGATCGTCGGCGCGAACCTGATGGGCGTCGTCACCGCACAGCAACTGGCCAAGGCCCGCACGTATGTGATCTTCGGCATTTTCGTGTTCGGTGCGGTCGCGACCCCGTCCAGCGATCCGTTCTCGATGCTGGCCCTCGCCATTCCGATGACAGTGCTCTACCTTGTCGCCGAAGTCATCTGTCACGTCAACGACCGGCGCAAGGCCGGCAGATCCGCCGAGGTGGAAACGTGAGTCCTCACCAACACGGCTCGACCATGACCTTGGTGGTCAATCCGTCGGCCGGACGGGGTCGGACAGCGAAGCTGCTGCCCAAAGTGACCGCCGCGCTGGTCGCCGGATTGCCCTCCGACACCGTGAAGGTGGTGCAGGCCTCCAGTGCCGAGGAGTCCCGGGCGCGCTGCGCGGAGGTCGTCCGCGCCGCGCAGGCCAGTGCCACCGACACCCGTCGCGATTCGCTGGTGGTGATGGGCGGCGACGGGATGATGCACATCGGGCTCAACGCCGCCGCGCAGACCGAGGTGCCGTTGGGGCTGATCCCCGGTGGCCGCGGCAATGACTTCTGTCGCGGAGTCGGGGTGCCGACCGATGCCCTCGCCGCGGTTCAGGCGATCGTGGGCGGGGTGATCCGCCGGATCGATCTGGCCTCGGTCACCGGGAACCTGGTGGACGGCACCACCCATCGTTGGGTGGGCTGCATCGTCTCCACCGGCTTCGATGGACGGGTCGGCTACCGCGCCGACAAGATGAAACGCAGCTTCGGCGGCTTGGAGTACGCGGTGGCCACCCTGGCCGAACTTCGCACCTTCGAGCCGTTGGCCTATCGCATTCTGATCGACGGCGTGCCGCGGGAGCAGACCGCGATGTTCATCGCCGTCGGCAACTCGGCCTACTACGGTGGCGGCATGCAAGCCTGCCCGACCGCCGAGCTCAACGACGGTCTGCTGGACCTCACCGTGATCAACCCGGTGAGCCGCGCGACCCTGGTGCGGCTGCTGCCCACCATGTTCACCGGCGGCTTCGTCAACGACCCGGCGGTGGAGTTGCTGCGGGCCCGTGAGGTGGTCCTCGACGGGGACGGGCTCTATGCGATGGCCGACGGCGAAGAGCTGGGCCCGGTGCCGGTGACCGTCCGGGCGGTCCGTGAGGCGCTGAGCGTCTACGTCCCGGCGCCGCGATGAGCAAGCTGGCCGAGTTCGCCGCCGGCTATCCCTTCGCCCTCGACGACTATCAGGTGCTCGCCTGCGAGCACCTGGATGCCGGTCGCGGTGTGCTGGTGGCCGCACCCACCGGAGCGGGCAAGACCGTGGTGGGGGAGTACGCGGTCTATGTAGCGCTGAAGTCGGGCCGCAAGTGCTTCTACACCACCCCGATCAAGGCTCTGAGCAATCAGAAGTACCACGATCTGTGCGCCCGCCACGGTGAGGATTCGGTGGGCCTGCTCACCGGCGATACCTCGATCAACTCCGAGGCGCCGGTGGTGGTGATGACCACCGAAGTGCTGCGCAACATGATCTACGCCGGCTCGCCCACGCTTGCCGGGCTGGGCTACGTGGTGATGGACGAGGTGCATTACCTTGCCGATCGCTCCCGAGGCGCGGTCTGGGAAGAGGTGATCATCTCGCTGGCCGAATCGGTGCAGGTGGTCGCCTTGTCGGCCACGGTCAGCAATGCCGAGGAGTTCGGCGACTGGCTCGACGAGGTCCGCGGCGGCGTGGAGGTGGTGGTCACCGAGCGGCGTCCGGTGCCGCTGTATCAGCACGTCCTGGTCGGACGGCGGTTGCTGGAGTTGTTCGCCGGTAACGACGTGAATCCCGAGTTGCTGCGGATTGCCAAGGAGGAGTCGCGCGACCAGCGCGACGACAGCCGCCGTCCGCGCGGACGATCGGGGAACGGGCGACGCAATGTCGCCTACGGCTCGGGTCGCTACGGGGGAGCGGCGGCTCGCGGACGCCTGGAGACCTCGCGGCATCTGGTGCCGCGAGG